>JBLWQS010000357.1:0-2011 GCA_048452705.1 Acidimicrobiia bacterium | reverse complement strand
GTCGCCGCCCGAGAACGGTACGGGAGTCCGGCCATCGTCGTGGACTTCGGGACCTCCACCAATTTCGACGTTGTCGGCGCCGACGGGGCCTACATCGGTGGCGTCATCGCTCCCGGTCTCGAGATCTCCACGGGTGCCCTGATCTCCGGCACCGCAGCACTCCGGCGCGTGGAGTTCGTTGTGCCGAGGTCTCCGATCGGTAAGGGAACCGTCGAGGCGATCCAAAGCGGCGCCTTGTACGGCCATGCCGGCCTTGTCGACGGGATCGTCGGACGCCTCGTCGGAGAGGTCGGTGCCAACGCAACGGTCGTGGCGACCGGCGGCCTTGCCTCTACCATCGTGCCCCACTGCAGCAACGTCGAGACCGTCGATGAATATCTGACGCTCGAAGGGTTGCGCATCATCTTCGACCGGAATCAGGAAGACCAATGACCGACGATACGCAGAGTGACTCGATCGCCAACGATGATCCGCTCGTCGCTGCACGGATAGCCAAACACCAAGAAACGCTTCGAACAAGCGGCTACCCCTACCGATTCGACCGAAGCGACGTTGCCGCCGATCTTCACAGCCGATTCGAGGACATCGAACCGGGGTCGGAGACCGGTGTCGATGTCACCGTCGCCGGCCGCCTCATGAACGTGCGCGACATGGGCAGACTCGCTTTCGGTGTCCTCCAGGACGTCTCCGGTCGGATCCAACTCTTCGTTAGCAAGGGGGTCCTCGGCGATGAGGACTTCGCCCGATTCCTCGAACTCGACTCCGGGGACTGGATCGGTGCATCCGGAGAGGTCATGGTCACGAAGAAGGGCGAACTCAGCGTCCGCATCTCATCATTCGTGCTCCTGTCCAAGGCGCTGCGCCCGCTCCCCGACAAGTGGCACGGTCTGAAGGACGTCGAGGCGAGATCGCGACAGCGCTACGTCGATCTCATGGTCAACGAAGAGTCGCGCAGAACGGCGCTGATCCGGGCGAAGGTGATCTCCGAACTGCGACGTCAATTCGAAGATCGCGGCTTCGTTGAAGTTGAGACGCCGGTACTTCTTGCGCAGGCAACCGGTGCCACAGCGCGACCGTTCGAGACGCACCACAACGCACTCGACCTCGATCTCTCGCTCCGCATTGCGACCGAACTGTTCCTGAAACGGTTGGTCGTAGGAGGGATCGAACGCGTCTTCGAGATCGGCAGGATCTTCCGCAACGAAGGTGTTGACGCCACCCACAACCCCGAGTTCACCATGCTCGAGGCGTATCAGGCCTTCGCGGATTACGGCGACATCATGGAGTTGATCGAAGACGTCTTCGCCTCTGTCGCTGAGGCCTCGGTCGGGACTTCCACGTTGGTCTATCAAGGTCGCATGCTGGATCTCACGCCACCGTTCCGACGTGTACGGCTTGTCGACCTGGTCGCCGAGATCGTTGACGAGGACATATCGCTCGACACTCCGATCGATCACCTTCGAACTCTCGCCGGTCGGTACGGAGTCGAAGCCGACCCTTCATGGGGCGCGGGGCGTGTGATCTTCGAGATCTATGAAGTCGCCGCGGAGTCGACGATCTGGGAACCGACCTTCGTGATGGACTATCCCAAGGAAGTGTCGCCGCTGTCACGCCTGCATCGGGATGACCCCCGTCTCACCGAGCGGTTCGAGTTGGTCATCGCCGGATCCGAGTACGCAAATGCGTTCTCGGAGTTGAACGACCCGTTCGATCAGCGAGAGCGGTTCGAGGCGCAAGCCGCAGCCCGGGCAGCCGGTGATGAAGAAGCGCATCCGATCGATGAGGATTACATCCGTGCCCTCGAATACGGGCTGCCACCGACCGGCGGTCTCGGAATCGGCGTCGACCGTCTTGTGATGCTCCTCACCGACCGGAAGCACATCAGAGAAGTCATCCTGTTTCCAACGATGCGACCGGAGGCGGCTTCGCCGCCGGTAGCCGGTACTCGGTAATCGGTATCCGGTATCCGGCGAAGACTGTCTCGGTCCTGGTCTTGCTCATAGCTCATAGC
>JBLWQS010000356.1:0-2015 GCA_048452705.1 Acidimicrobiia bacterium | reverse complement strand
CGGTCGATTCCTCGAGTCGGAACGGCGATGACCTCTGATTCGAACGGGTCATCGAGCGGCGAAGCGACGATGTCACAGAGCGCGTCGACAAGCAGGTCAGGATGATCGGATCGATGAATCTGCAACCCCACGTCGGAGACGGTATCAGACGAACGGTTCGTTGCCCCGGTCTGGAGCTGGCGACAGCCTCATCGACCAGCCCTGCGGCCGGTCTGACAGGTTGAATCCTCCATGAGCAGCGAATCTCCAGGCGACCTGGGAACTCAGCCCGACGGTCGTTCCAACGATTGAGGGTCTAGAACCGACGCAAGCGGTGCCGTACGGTGTCGCGATGATCGACCTCCGCCAATCGGATCACCAACGTGGACGGACTCCAACCGTCGGGGACACGATCACCTCCGTCGAAGTCCTCGCACTCGACCAACCCCCTTGTCATATATATCTGCCAAGTGTAAAGTATTTTTGTCAAACGGGTTCCACCTCCACCTCGGAGAAGGAGGAGCAGTGCAGGCGGCGCATCCGATCTCGTCGATCATCCCGTCGAGTCACGGAGTCGTGCTCGAGGTCCTCGCACGCACGGACACACCGCTCTCGGCACGGGCGATCGCCCGACTCACCGACGGACGGGTCAGCCATACCCAGACCAACGCGGTCCTCAAGGCTCTGGGTGCCTCCGGAATCGTCACGAGCGAATCTCACCCACCGTCCAACCTGTATTCACTCAATCGGCAACACGTCGCCGCCGACCCAATCATGGCATTGGTCTCGATGCGCAGCGTCCTCTTCGACCGGATGCGCACCGCCGTGGCCTCGTGGGATTCGGAACCCGCTGCGGTATGGGTGTTCGGTTCCTTCGCACGAGGGGATGCGACCACCGCCAGCGATATCGACGTTCTGGTCGTCCGACCCGACTCGGTGGGCGAAGACGACCCTTCTTGGCACGGGCAGATCTCACAACTCGAGCAGGATGTTCGTGACTGGAGCGGGAACGACTGCAATACGATCGAATTCGGCAGACGGACGTTCGCAGAACTCGTCGACTCGGGGGACCGACTCCCCACCGACGTGGCTCATGACGGAATCCACCTCTTCGGTAATCCGATTCCCAGGGGTGAGATACGTCGAGGGCAGGCGTGAATCCACTCGCAATCGCCCATCGACATCTCGACAAAGCAAGAGAGTTCCTCGAGGCGGCGGAAGTCTCTCTCGATCTGGGCATGTTCAACGCCGCCGCTTCGAACGCAGTCATTTCGGGCATTAACGCGAAGGACGCGATCTGTCTCCGCCTGACGGGACACACGCGCAAGAACCCGAATCACGCCGATGCCGCCAAGGAGTTGAACCAAGCAGGCAAGCGTGCCGGGGATCTCGCACCGACACTTGCCCGTCTGCTCAAGGCCAAGACCAAGGCCCAGTATCAGAGCGTGCCGGTCACCCGCCCGGCAGCGGTCAAAGCGATTCAACACGCCACTGCGCTACTCAACGGAGCCCAGGACATCGTCACCTCGTAGATCGGGCTTCTCGACACGTCAACCGCATCGTCGCGTATGGCAGCTACACAGCTCCATGTACGGTCCGAACATGACTCGGGAGGAGCGGAGCGCCGAGCAGAGAACAGGGCCGTCGACTCCGCACCAGAGCCGGCGCATGAGTTTCGCCGATGACTCCAAGGCCGTTATGGCTCTCACCACCCGATGACTCACCCGCCCCGCCTGGATGGGTCCGACGATCGTCCCAGCGAGCGAGGGTCTAGAACCGACACCCCATGTGCCGTACGGTGTCGCGATGGTCGATGTCACCCGAAACGGGTATCACGGCCGCCGAGTCCCGGTCTCGAAGGGCAAGACCTACCCCGTCGAGATCCTCACAGGGAACAGCGATACGTCCCTACCCGGCGACCGCTCTTCGGGCCGCCTCGAGCATCCTCGCGGCCCATGCAACGGCGTCGCCGGACGCCTTCGCTGTGGTTGTCCGGGTCTGGTACTGCGCCCTCGCCTTGACGCCGAGAAGTCGAT
>JBLWQS010000355.1:0-2016 GCA_048452705.1 Acidimicrobiia bacterium | reverse complement strand
GCGAGGAGGGAGAGGTCGGCGTACGCATCTTCGATGAGTTCTCGGTCATTCATAGCCGTGAGTCTACGGCACCCCCACCCGCGTACCCAGGGTTGGTGTCCTTGTATATGCGGCTGTGGGCCCACAGAATGAGACCCCCCGTATTCCGCGGGCTGACGGCGTCATATACGAGGACACCAACCCTGGGTATGGGCTATGTCAGGGCGTCGCCCAGGCGGGTGGCTTCGCGTTCGCGTAGGCCGACTCTCACCTTCAACAGCTCGATCTGCTGATCGGCGTACTTCTCGCCACCTTTGATCGGGTGATCGGCGAGCCACGCCTCGATGTCCGCAGCGATCTCCGGCTCCGAGCGATTCGGGAGCAGGTCGAGGATCCGACGGCCGGTGGCCGGCGGCATCTGTTCGAGCAGATTGTCCCAGTTCTCCTTCATCAGCTCCCAGACCCGTGGACCGTTCTCGCGCTGGCCCAGCATGATGGCGATGACCCAGAAGGCGTCCTGTCGTCGGATGTCTCCGTCGAGCACCATCTGGAGGAGCTTCTCGCTCCCCGCTTGATCGGGAACGATGGCCGCCGCACGAAGGTATTTCACGACCTCCTGCGGGTTCTCCGACTCGTCAGAGATCGTCAGGAACCGCTCGAAATCATCAACGTCTCCGTTCGAAGCAACGATGCTCAGAGCGGCGTCCGCAACCTCAGCATCGACGGCACTCTCACCCCATCGGACCTCGTCGTGGACGAGACGTGCCTTGCGTTGCGTTGCGACATCATCACCCAGGTTGCCAAGGGCCGCCACCAGGGTTCCTCGGAGCTTGCGGCTCCGATCGTCTTCACCGTCGGCCGGAGTCCAACTCATCTCGTCGACCTTGTCGGAGACAAGATCGCGTACGAACTCCTGGAGGGCGGGGCGAACGTCGGGAGAGGCAACGCGGTCGAGCTCGCCGATACCGGCAAGGATTCGCTGCCAAACATCGACCTCGGTTTCGTCACCGAGTTCGCCGACGAGGGACAAGTAGTCCGCCGCATCCGCGCCACCCTTGAGCACATCGGCCCATGCATCGGAGACCGTTGCATATCGCTCCTCACCGGTGAGCGACGTAAGGCGATCACGTATCCCGGTCCGTAGTTCGGGCGAATACGCAACTCGGTAGAAGCCGTCACCACCGGCGTTGACAACAAGGTCGTCCCCGGCATCGACGATTGCGCTCTTTTCGGAGAGGAGAAGCCTCTGCTCCCCTTCCGAGGAGCGGAGAAGCACGGGGAGCTTCCATTCCTGATCGCCGTCACCGAGATACCTGAACTGATCCTGGGTCAGCGTGTAGGAGCCGGGCCCGCCTTCAACGCTCAACCGCGGAAAACCGCCCTGGAAGATCCAGGTGTCCATGATCTCCATGACCGGCTCACCGGATGCTTCTTCGAGCGCCGACCAGAGATCTTCACCGTCGGTGTTGCCGTAGGCGTTCTCCTTGAGGTAGTTGCTCACGCCGAGGCGGAACGACTCTTCTCCGAGATACTGCTCGAGCATCCGGAGCATCGAGGCGCCCTTCTCGTACGTGAGCGAGTCGAACATGGCGTTCGCCTCCTCGGGGGACGCGACAGGGATCTCGATCGGTCGCGTCGCTGCGAGAGCGTCGGTCTCCATCGAATGAACCCGATCCCCCGAGAACGTGAGCCACACTTTCCAGTCGGGGCGATAGGCATCGACACACTTCATCGAGGCGAACGTGGCAAACGCTTCATTGAGCCAGATCCCGTTCCACCACTTCATGGTGACCAGATCGCCGAACCACATGTGGGCGATCTCGTGAGCGATGACCTCAGCCACTCGCATCATCTCGTTCTGCGTAGCCTTGTGAACGTCGACGAGCAGCGCCGTCTCGCGGTAGGTGACGGCTCCGAGGTTCTCCATCGCTCCCCACGCGAAGTCGGGGATGGCGATCTTGTCCATCTTGCCGCCGGGGTACGGGATGTCGTAGTACTTGGCGTAGTACCGCAGAGAGTGGGCGGCGATGTCGAGAG
>JBLWQS010000354.1:0-2025 GCA_048452705.1 Acidimicrobiia bacterium | reverse complement strand
CAATGGGCGACCTACCAGGACGCGTCCGATCAGGCCGGTGTGTCGCGGCTGTATGGCGGGATCCACGTCCGTGCCGACGACTTCGAGGGACGCAAAATCGGGGCGGAGGTCGGCCAGGCCGCGTGGCAGCTCGCTCAGACCTACTACGGGGACGGAAGCGGATGACGCTCAGAGTGCGGAGGGGGTTGGCGACGTGAGCAGGACGAAATGGATCATTGCCGCCGCCGTTGGCGTCGTCCTTCTCGTGGTGGGGATCGGAGTGGTCGTGACGCTCACCTCGGGAGGACCGACCACCCCAACCGACGCGATGGAGGCGCCGCACTTCGTAGAGGAGGCGGCAGCGGCCGGCGTCGACCACGCCTATGACGGTGACTGGACGTTCTTCGTCGGCGGCGGCGTCGCTGCATTCGACTGCAACGACGATCGGAAACCAGACCTCTACTTCGCAGGCGGCGCCAACCCGGCCGGCCTCTATCTGAATGACAGCTCGATCGGCGGTGCGCTCCGCTTCACCGAGGTTCGCGACTCCGGCACGAACTTGACCGAGGTCACCGGGGCCTACCCGGTCGACCTCGATTCGGACGGGTACATCGACCTCGCCGTGCTGCGATTCGGAGAGAACATCCTCTTCCGGGGACTCGGTGAATGCCGGTTCGAGCGCGCCAATGATGATCTTGGGTTCGATGGCGGCGACGAGTGGACCGCAGGGTTCAGCGCAACGTGGGAGGGATCGAACGAGATCCCGACCCTCGCCGTCGGGATGTACGTCGAACTCGACGAAGACGGTCGGCAGAACGGCGAGTGCTCCGACAACCTCCTGTTCCGACCCGACGGCGCAACCTACGCGGATCCGACGCTCCTGAGCCCCGGCTGGTGCACGCTCTCCGTCCTCTTCAGCGACTGGGATCGCTCGGGACGGCGCGATCTCCGCGTCGCCAACGACAAGCACTACTACCGAGACGGCGAAGAGCAACTGTGGCGTATCGAAGATGGACAGCCTCCTCGCCTCTACACCCGGGACGACGGATGGAAGAAGCTGCAGATCTGGGGCATGGGGATCGCTTCTCACGACGTCACCGGTGATGGCTTCCCCGAGGTGTTCCTGACAAGCCAGGGCGACGCCAAGTTCCAGGAGCTCACCAACGGCCCCGCCCAGCCGACCTACGGCGACATCGCGATCCGGCGAGGCGTGACGGCGCATCGCCCGTTCACCGGAGGTGATCCCATGCCGTCGACCAGTTGGCACCCCGAATTCCAGGATGTCAACAACGACGGGTTCACCGACCTCTTCATCACGAAAGGCAACGTCGACGCGATGCCGGAGTACGCTGCCGAGGACCCCAACAACCTCCTCCTCGGTCAGCCGGATGGAACCTTTGTGGAGAGTGCCGTCGTCGCCGGTGTCGTCCACTACGACCGCAGCCGAGGCGCGGCGCTGGTTGACCTCAACCTCGATGGCATGCTCGACCTCGTCGAAGTGAACCGGGTCGAGAGTGTGAATGTCTGGCGAAACGTGGGCTTGGGGGATGCCGCTAGCCCCATACCCATGGGCAACTGGGTCGCCGTTCAACTCGAACAGCAGGGCGTCAATATCGATGCAATCGGCTCGTGGGTCGAGGTGCGGATCGGTGACCACACGATGCAGCAGGAAGTGAGCATCGGAGGTGGCCACGCCGGCGACCAACTCGGCTGGATCCACTTCGGAGTCGGCCCTTCGGACGCAGCCGAGATCCGCGTGCAGTGGCCGGACGGTGAGATGGGGCCATGGCTGAAAGTCGAAGCCAACCGGTTCATCACCATCGAACGGGGACGCGAGGAAGCCAAGGCCTGGGTTCCGGAACAGAGCTGAGAGTTCGCCGCTATGAGCTACGGGTAGCGCCCACTTCTATCCCCGACATCTTCTCGAGGGCCTTCACCAAGGCGTGATTGCCTTCGGCGCCGAGGCCTTCGTTCTGGAGGGCCCGGTAGAGCTGGAAGACAAGGGCTGTTCCTGGGATCGGTGACCCAACGGTATCGGCGGCCTCG
>JBLWQS010000353.1:0-2028 GCA_048452705.1 Acidimicrobiia bacterium | reverse complement strand
CTCGACGGCAACGTACACCGTCGAGCCCGGAGACAGCCTGTGGCGTATCGCGGCTCTCGTTCTTCGCTCGGGTGGCGCTGGCGAACCGTCGAGCGCAGAAATCGCCAGGTTCTGGCCGGCGATCTACGAAGCGAATCGGACTCTTGTCGGTGACAACCCGAACCTGATCTTCCCCGGCCAACGACTCTTGATCCCGGAGGGATGACATGGATGAATACGAAGAGATCCCGTGGAGCACGCTCCTGACCGAGCATCGCCAGGGGCGAGCGAAAACCCTCTACATGGCGGCAGCGGTCATCGTCGCAGTCGTCATCGGGTTCGTTGGGATCCGCTGGTTCACTGCCCCGGGCCACGGGGAGCAGCCGGCGCTAGCGGCTCCGGTGGAGACGACCACGACCGAAGCTCTTGTGGCCGAGTCCGAGTCGACGACGACCACGACGACGGCCGTCCTGTCGGAAGCCGATCTCATGGCGGCTGTTCCCGCCGCTGCTGAGTTGTCCGCCGTTGCCCGAGCAGAGTGGTTCGTTACCGACTACTTCACCGTCGACGGTCCGATACCCGAGGAGCTGATCTCGGCGTTCGTCAACGACGCGACGATTCCGGACCTGCCGACAGGCGATGGGATGGGGATCTCATATGTCGAATGGGCAAGGGCGTTCGACGTACGCCCCATGACGGGCGGATACTCCATCTCTGTCATCTTCAGGAGTCTCACAGAGGAGCCGGACGGCGCCTTCGTTCGCGGTCCCGTGCGCGCTGTCGACGTCTTGATCGCTGTTGAGGACGGTGAGACCGCAGTCGCTGAGCTCCCGATCCCGATCCTCCCACCGGTGTACCACGCTATCGAAGGATGGATGGTGACGGACGGGCAGGCACACGAAGAGGCGATCACGGCCACGCTCGACTACGCCAGCCTGTTCGACGCGAACGCTGAAGTGGTCGAGTCCGGCGCCGCGGGCCCGGAGTGGCGTGTGGTTTTCACCATCGGTGATCGCTCCGGCAATCGCTGGCCGGTCGTCATGCGCTCCGACACGATTCCCGGAGCGTAAGTCTCAACCAGATGAGCCACGCCGGGCGGCAACTACGCTGGCCGTCATGCAGCAACAGCGAACGCTTCGAGACGCCTGGATGTCGACCATGACGAACTTGGGAGCCGCGGGAGGTGGAAACACAGTTCTCGTCGGCCCGCACGTTGAAGTGCTAGCCGATCAGCTTCCCGGACCCACGGGTGGTGGTGCTTCCGGTGTAGCGACGCTTGGTGTGGGCCCGGTACCCGAAGGCGCCACACCGACGGCCACCGGCTTTGAGACTGGCTCGTTCGACGCTGCCGTCGTCCTCTCGGCCTGGGAGACTCCCGCTGGTGTCGACCCGGTGGCGGAAGAGGCGATGCGTGTGGTTCGATCCGATGGAACCGTCTGGATCGGCGACATCGATGCGAAAGCCCTCACCGCTTCGATGCCGGCGGCTCGACTCTATGGACTGTTCTACCGCAGCGATCCGCCGGCGGCGACTGCTGCACGTTTCCGATTCAGAACAGCACGCGTGCTGGGCGTCGACGCCGTACGAGCGGGCCTGCGAAATGTGACCGAGACCAAGACCGATCTCCCGGTAGCCGTCATCGAGTCTGCGGCAGAGGGTGTCGAGGCCGTTCGTTCGGGGATATGGCCCGGGACGGATGCTCTTGATCCGGCCTCGCTGGACCGACTCCTCGAGCAGACCGATGCGTCGCTTCAAGCCCCGGCGCGGTTTCCCATGGTTCTGACGCTCCCCTGGATCATCGTGAGGGGAACGCGGCCCTGACGGCTTCTCAGACTCCGAATCGCTGTTCGAGCAGATCGGTCGCCAGGGGAGCGATCACATCCCACGATGTGTCCGGCATCTTGGACAGGGTCACGAAGTCGGCGGTCATGAACACGCTCGTGACACCATCGATCGCGACCAGCGCAGCGGCGGTGGGATCGTCGACATCTCGACCGGCAACAAACGTTGCTGGACCACCGACGTCGACGCCGACTGTGAACTTGAGGG
>JBLWQS010000352.1:0-2036 GCA_048452705.1 Acidimicrobiia bacterium | reverse complement strand
CTTCTCGTTCGTACTCAGTACTCAGTACTCAGTACTCCATGGTCAGTACTGACTTCTACTCCGCCTTTCCCAGCGTCCCCAGGTAGAGATCGATCACCTTCGGATCGTGCAACAGATCATGCCCCGGACCCGTGTGGGCGTTCTGTCCCTGGTCGAGTACATACGCCCGATCGGCGATCTGGAGGCAACGGCGGGCGTTCTGTTCGACCATGATGACCGAGACACCCGAGTCGGCGATGCCGCGAACACGTTCGAAAACAAGGTCCTGATTGGCGGGAGACAGCCCGGCCGACGGCTCGTCGAGGAGCAAGACCGAGGGATCCATCATGAGGGCTCGACCGATCGCCACCATCTGGCGCTCGCCTCCCGAGAGGAAGCCGGCCCGCTGTTCAGAGCGGTCCTCGAGGAGCGGGAAGATCTCGACCACAGCTGCGAGACGCTCGTCCCACGCTTTCGGGTCGAGGTAGAGGCCCATACGCAGGTTGTCCTCGACCGTAAGCGAGGGAAACACATTCGCCCGCTGAGGAACGTACCCGACGCCGAGAGCTACGAGTTCGTGTGCAGCGAGATTGGAGATGTCGTCACCGCGCAGGGTCACGAGGCCTTCGCGCACCGGCACGAGGCCGAAGATCGCTTTGACGAGCGTCGATTTCCCCGCACCATTTGGGCCGATGATGCCGACGAGTTCGCCGTCGGCGAGGGTCAGATCAACACCACGAAGGATGTCGACCCCCGGCAGATAGCCGGCTACGACGCCGTCTGCGATGAGGAGTTGATCGGTCATGTAGCCGCCTCCCCATGGTGAGCGCCGAGATAGGCGTCGATGACTTCTGGATTCTTCGCTATGACGTCGGGTGGACCCTCGGCGATCACACGACCTTGTGCCATGACGACGACCCAGTCGGAGATCTCTTGGACGACGTCCATGTCGTGCTCAACGAAGACGACGGTCTTGCCGCTGTCGCGTAGGCCGGTGATATGGCTGAGGAGCGACTGCGTGAGAGCGGGATTCACACCGGCCATCGGTTCGTCGAGCATGACCACTTCGGGATCCATCATGAGGGCTCGAGCCATCTCGAGAAGCTTCCGCTGTCCGCCTGAGAGGCTCCCAGCGAACTCATCGGCCATGTGCTTGAGGCCGAAGCGCTCCAGGAGCTCTCCAGCCCGTTCCTCGTTGGCCCGTTCTGTGGCGTGCCAACCACCGACAAGGGATCCCCACAACCCCTCTCCCTTGTTGTTCTTGGCCGCAACGAGCATGTTGTCCATCACGGAGAGCCTGGCGAGCGAGCGAGTCAGCTGGAAGGTGCGAACCATTCCGCGTCTTGCCACCTGGAATGCGGCGATTCCCACGAGGGTGCCGTCGTTGAGGTGCCACTCGCCAGCGTCGGGCTTGTCGAACCCGGTGACGAGGTTGAACAGTGTCGTCTTTCCTGCCCCGTTTGGTCCGATGAGCGATGTCACCGTGTGGCGCTGAATTTCGAGGTGGTCGATGTCAACGGCGTGGAGGCCACCAAACGATCTCTGGAGACCGTCGGCGATGAGCACCGGGTCCGGTTTGCGAACACCGGGTTCCGGAGCGATGCCGGTCATCGGGTGATCAGCGTTCATCGATGAGCGCCTCCTCCTTGTCGCCGAGGATGCCCTGAGGTCGGAAGATCATGAGGAGCATCATGCCAACACCCACGAGAACCAACTTGATCTGCCCTGCTGCCGCCGGTGTGAGGATGTCGCCGACCCAACCGACGTTGGCCTGGGCGTTGACCATGAAGGCGTCGATCGTGAAAAAGAGGAGCTGGAACACGACCGCACCAACGATGGGTCCGAGGATCGTTCCCGCACCTCCGAGGATGACGATGACGTACAGGATGAATGTGATCTTGGGCAGGTATGCATCGGGAGTCACATTCTGTTGTTCAACGGCGAGCAGAATTCCAGCGATACCCGCGATCGCGCCGCCGATCATCAGCGCCTGAAGCTTGTAGGCGAACACGTTCTTGCCGAGCGAGATCGTGGCGTCCTCGTCCTCCCGGATGGCC
>JBLWQS010000351.1:0-2059 GCA_048452705.1 Acidimicrobiia bacterium | reverse complement strand
GGAATGCCAGGGGTTCCTTCCACCCCTCGAAGTTCCCGCAGGAAGCAAGCCGGAAGCGAAACCTGCCCCGGGAGATCGACCTCTATCGGACTCCGGGACGGCGCCCAAGAGCCGACTCGGACGAGCGTGATCGGTTCCCAGTCTGCGTTGGCGGGCCACTCCGATCGTCACGGACTCCACTCTCGTTTCGCCATGGTTTCGATGACCTGCTTCGGGGCGATGTGAGCGAGGTATCGAAACGATGGGCAAGCGGGAATGGAGTCCGTAGCGGTCCGGTCCCGTCGCTTCGGCCGTGCCGGTCATACGGGACCCGATTTCCCCGCGACCTCGTGACGAGCGCTCGCGTCTCCGAGCGCTACTGCCGAGCGAGCAACGACTCGAGGGCGAGATCCAGCGCCCGTCCGTTCTCGCGGAAGTAGGACCCATGCGTGTGTCGGATCGTCTCGAGCGAATCCGCGGCGACGAGCACGATCTCCACATCTTCGCGGTTGCGATGATCTTCCTCGGCGGCTTCGTACGCCGCATATGCGGAATCCCGTTCGCTCGAGGGGAACTCCCGGACACTCAGGTGCTTCTGCTCACCGAGACTGTAAACGAGCAAGACATGAACATCACCCAACGGACTCACCTCCTCTCAATGTGTTCAGGATACGCTTCCTTGCACGCGCTTGGGCAACGTTCGCCGCCGCCCTCAGGACGTGAGCGAGCTCGGATCGGTTCATCCCCTGCCCCTCTCGCGTTCATCCTCGATCCAGGAGGCAAGCACCCGATCGCGCACATCTTCGGGGAGCACACCGGCGAACGGCGAGTTCTGTCGCAGATCCCGACTGTGCGGTGACCGCGATGTCAATGCTGCAAGCAGATCCTCGATCGGAGCGTCGAGCAGCCGCTCCCACTCGTCCAGCCACGAGCGTGCTTGACCGCGGGCGGTGGAGCGCATCGTCTCCAGGTTCTCGCGTGCGAGCGATCGAGCACCTCGGGGATCCGCGACGATGCCGCCGGCAACCCCGAACGCCAGACGGAGGCTCCGACGCTGGTCGCGAGTCAGTCGAAGGGTCCGATCGCTCACACTCTCCACGTCGGCACGCCGTACCCGGCGGTGGGTGCCCACCGTCACGAAGGGCAGGTCCCCGCGGTCGCAGAGATCCACCACATGCTGCCGGGATGAGCCGAGGATCCGGGCAGCCTCACCCGTCGTCAGCAGGTCGACGGAGGCCGCCCTGTCGTTCTCGATGATGGTCTTCGCCTTGATCGATCTCATGTCGACATGATACCAATAACCGCAAGAAACGCAATACATTGCTCTATATGGCGTTTGTTGGGTTTATTGCTCAACGCCCGTGCGCAATCCGAACTCGTCGATGACCTCGGGCGAATGCGTACCGCCATGGATCACATGCGACCGGATCACACGCGTTCGATCACCCCGCCGTATCGTTGTTGGGCGGCCTGGGCCGACGTTCCGAGGATTCCCCCAATCACGTTCCAGGAAGTCCCGGCCGATCGAGCCTTGGCAATCGCCTCGACAATCTGACGCTCACTTCGAGCACGATCCAAAGCGGCTCGCTCCAGGAGGTACTCCTCGACCGGACGCTCGTCGGCTTCATCGGGCTCGTACTCCTCGAAACGCCTCACCAACTCATCGCCGTGATCGAGAATGTCTTGGATCGATCTGGGCATTGCACTCACCTCAAGAACTTCGACCTGGCCGGCATGGCATGGACCATGAAAGAAACTCACTCGGCTTCTGCAACGCCGATCTCGAGCAGGCGTCCGTTCTGATCTGCGCCGATGAGCATCACGACATCGCCGGAGTCGAACACACGAATTGGATTCCGATACGCATGCAACACGTCCTCATCTTCGATCCCGTGCTTGCGGGCACTGTCGAGAATCACGGGATCCATACCTCAAGATAACTTGATATCGTGGCGGTGTCTAGTGGCATGTCGAGTTCCAGCGGCTGGCGGCGTGTGTCAACACGACCTGCATCACGGAGACCACTCGCACTTGGACATAGCCTCGATGACCTGCTTCGGGGCGATGTGAGCGAGGTACC
>JBLWQS010000350.1:0-2062 GCA_048452705.1 Acidimicrobiia bacterium | reverse complement strand
CGGAGAACTGGTTGGCGATCTTCTTGTACTGACCGAACATGTAGCCGATCTCCCGGGCGCCGACACCCATGTCCCCGGCGGGGATATCGGTTCGAATGCCAATGTGCCGGTAGAGCTCGTTCATGAACGCCTGTGTGAAGCGCATGACCTCGTTGTCGGTCTTGCCCTTCGGATCGAAGTCGGAACCGCCTTTGCCGCCGCCGAGCGGCAGCGTGGTCAGAGCATTCTTGAAAGTCTGCTCGAACGCGAGGAACTTGAGGATTCCCAAGTTGACCGACGGATGAAAACGGAGGCCACCTTTGTAGGGGCCGATCGCACTGTTCATCTCCACGCGGAATCCACGGTTGACCTGCACTGTTCCCGAGTCGTCAACCCACGGAACCCGGAAGATGATGATCCGTTCCGCCTCCACCATGCGGTGGGGGATACGGGCCTCCAGATACTTGGGTTCCCGGTCGAATACAGGCCAGACCGACTCGATGACCTCGTGAACGGCCTGGTGGAACTCGAACTGGGCCGCGGCCTTCGAGACCACGTGATCCATGAACTCCGTCATTGATTGCTGCTGCACCGCTTTTATCCTTTCGTGGTGCGGACCGACGGGCAAATGATAGCGCTCACATTGTGAGCGCCATCACCGCCTTCTGTACGTGGAGTCGGTTCTCGGCCTGGTCGAAGACGCGACTCCAACGACCGTCGATGACGGAGTCGGTGACTTCGATATTGCGGTCGGCCGGGAGCGGGTGCATGTAGATGGCGTCTTCGTCGGCCAGCTCCATACGCCTTGGATCGACGATCCAGTCCTTGTAGCTCTCGGAGATCTTTGCTGACTCCTCGTGGTCGGAGGTGGTGACCATGGAGCCCCACGATTTGGCGTAGACGACGTCTGCGCCGGCCATTCCTTCGTCGAAGTCTTCGACGATCTCGAACGAGCCGTGGGACTTCTTGGCGTTCTCCTGGGCCTGAGCCACGATCTCGGGCATGAGCTTGAACTCTGGTGGCCGCGTGAGGCGCACGTTGGCTCCGAAGCGGGTCATCAGCAGGATCTCGCTCTGTGCGACCGAGATGGGCTTCTGATAGCTCGACGCATACGCGTACGAGACGTTGATCGTGAGCTTGCGGGGGTCGCCCTTCTGCTCGATGACCGTGAGGAGGTCGGCGAGTGCCTGGAACGGGTGGTACTGGTCGCACTGCATGTTGAGGACGGGGACGCGACTGGCATCAGCAACGGCGCGAATGTACTGGTTGCCGATGCCCCAGTCGACCTGGCGGATAGCGATGCCGTCATCGTACCGACCGAGGATGTCGCCGATCTCTTTCCACGTGTCGCCGTGGCCGATCTGGGTTGCGGTGGAGTCGAGGAACATGGCGTGTCCACCGAGTTGGGCCATGCCGGCCTCGAAGCTCGCACGGGTACGCGTGCTCGAGAAGAAGAACAACATCGCAAGGACCTTGTCGTCCAACAGCGGATGCAACTCACCGAGAGCCCGGCGGCGCTTCAAATCGATTGCGACGTCGATCACCGTATCGAGTTCGTCCTTGGTCCATTCCTGGGTCGTGATCATGTCACGCCCGTGCAGGTAGGTCTGCATCAACTGCTCCTTTGCAGCTCGTGGATCTGTTCATGCGGGTTCATGCCCCGCTCCTTCTCCGAATGAGCCGGAACCTGAGGAGATCGTCGCGGAAGTACGACGTCGCCCTCACGATGGGCTCGTTATTCTGGTCGAAGCCGATCTCGTTGAACGAGATGGCCAGCGTACCGGACTCAACTCCGAGCTTCGCCGCCAGGTCGGCGTCGAGGGACACGGGGATGATCTCTGAGAGGTAGTAGCCGAGTGTGCGGTCACAGTGGTCTTCGAGGAACTGGTAGACCGGGGTCGCTTCGTCCTTCTCGTACTCGGCGTCGTGGACGATTCTTGTTGGGATCTGGTTGACGGTCAGCATCACCGGTTCGTCGTCTTCGAGGAAGAGCTTCTCGATGATGAGTACGGGGGTGTTCGGATCGAGGGAGAGGATCCGTGTCGTGTCATCATCGGCGGGGCGGGCATGGCTCGATAGGACA
>JBLWQS010000349.1:0-2065 GCA_048452705.1 Acidimicrobiia bacterium | reverse complement strand
ACCTTCGCTCTGTGCTGTCGCTGGACCACAGCCCGTGACATGTCTTCTCCCACTGAGGTTCTTGGGGAGGGTTACCCGGGCGCTTACTTAACCGATCTTAAGTGTTGCCACGCCGGCCAGGAGGGCGACGGCGAGGCTCGAGATCGTCAATCCGACTCGAACCAACTTGTTCTTCACGAACCTCTCCAGGATGTGCACTCGATCACGACATGTGCGCCGCTCACGGATTGCATTCCGCTTCGCTGAGGTTGATGTGAACCCGGGTTCCCCTACCCAATCCCGGTCGCCTGTTAGGACGCCCGGAACCTTGAACTATCTAGGTGCTCGCCCGGCCCCACCGGAGAACAAGTGCCTCTCGGCACAAACGATCGACTGGCCCGCCCAAGGGCACCCGCCGCATTGCTGCTGCGAGGAACACCACGCTAGAGCCTACGACGCTATCTGACAAGCGTTTCGCGTTCTCGAAGACACCACTCCCCGTTGCCTTCGGGCTACCCTGCGCCCTCATGGCGTTCAATCATCGAGAACTCGAAGAGTCCATCACCCACCTCGACTCGGTCGATGCAGCCCGCGTCGTCACCGACGGGCCGCGGGTATCGGAAGTTCATGTCATCGCCGCGCCGGGCAAGCCGGCGAAGCAGGTCGTGCGCGACATCCAGTCTCTCGCCATGGCCAGGTTCGGTGCAACCATCGACCGACGCGTCGTGTCGGTCGTCCAGATCAGCCCGACCGATCTCAATGGCGGCAAGTCCAACAGGCCTGCACTCGTCGGTGTGAGCGAGGAACCGAACGGGACGAGAACCACCCTGAAGGTCACCCTTCGTTTTGACGACGAAGACCGCACAGGCGCCGCTATCGGACCGGCCGTCGCATCGACACGACTCCGTCTCATCGGCGAGGCAACGATCGATGCCGTCGAGCGGACGTACGACGGTGTGCCTCCGATCGCTCTCGATGCTGTCAACGTGAGCATCGTCGGATCACGACGAGTGATCGTGGCGATCGTGGTCAGTGCCGACGGCAACGGGGAGCAACTCACGGTCGGCTCGGCGCTCTCATCGGGTGACGACGGAGAGGCAACGGTCAAGGCCGTCCTCGGTGCCCTGAACCGTCGGATCGAACGCATCAAAGTGTGATCGCCCCTCGTCGCGATCCGTCTTCGCCGATCTCAACTGGTCCTCTTCCGCAGACCGCGGCCGTTGCCGTAAGCCCGCATCACCTGGCGTCTGAAGCTGCTCTTCAGATCATGGAACAGGGGGGATCCGCCATCGAT
The DNA here is from genome assembly GCA_048452705.1 of Acidimicrobiia bacterium. Classification (GTDB taxonomy): domain Bacteria; phylum Actinomycetota; class Acidimicrobiia; order Spongiisociales; family UBA5794; genus JAHEEL01. The sequence goes on along the minus strand of JBLWQS010000349.1, from coordinate 792 downwards.
GGAGCGATCGCTGCCGATGCCATGCTCGCGGTGGTGGCACCGGACACGTGTGGCCCCGGCGGCGACCTGTTCGCCATCGTCCATCGTCCGGGCGACGAGCGACCGGCCGTTCTCAACGCGTCTGGACGCGCCGGCTCAGGAGCCTCGGCGGGAACGCTACGCGACCAGGGCTTGACCGAGATTCCCATGCGGAGTCGCTGGTCGATCACCGTTCCCGGCTGTGTTGACGGGTGGGAGGCGCTCATCGAGCGGTTCTCGACGCTCACGCTCGCCGACGATCTTGCTCCAGCGATCGATCGGGCGAACAACGGTTTCCCGGTCTCCTTCGAACTTGCCGGGTCCCTTGACCGGTTGCAGGGATACATCGGCGCTCAGCCCTCCGCGGCAGCGCTCTACCCCGCCGGAGAAACACCCGAGACGGGAGCAATGCTGCGCCGTCCCGCTCTGGCAGCGACGCTCACGGCGATCGCCGACGGAGGGCGCTCAGCCTTCTACCTCGGCCCGGCGGGCGAGGGAATCGTTCGGGCCACGCACGGGGTGATCACCACAGAGGATCTCGAACGGCGACAGATCGAGTGGGTCACGCCGGCGTCGACCGCTCTATTCAGTCTCACCGCGTGGACGGTGCCCCCGAACAGCCAGGGATGGATCACGCTCGCCGCGCTGCGGATCTTCGAGATGCTCGACCCGCCCCGCGATCCCGCTCATCCCGAGTTCCAGCATGCCCTCATCGAGTCCTACCGCGCCGTCGCATGGGAACGAGCGGACACGACGACGGATCCCGACACCGCA
>JBLWQS010000348.1:0-2074 GCA_048452705.1 Acidimicrobiia bacterium | reverse complement strand
TGATCGGCCGATCGTGATGAACAGCATCGTGTCGTCACCGATGCTTCAGTCGATCGCTGAGCACTATGGCGCCGTCTACGACAGGACGCTTACCGGGTTCAAGTGGATATGGAACGCCGCTCTCGATCTCGAAGCCGAAGGTCGAGGCGAGTTCGTCTTCGGATACGAAGAGGCCCTCGGGTACTCGGTCGGTCAGACCGTTCGGGACAAGGACGGAATCTCGGCTGCGGTTGCCTTCGCAGCTCTTGTTGCTGAATCTCGGGGGGATGGGCAGACCGTCTGGGACCGGCTTGCCAGGCTCTATGAAACACACGGACTCTGGGTCTCGACACAGAAGAGCATCGTTCGCCCTGGTGCCGAGGGTGCCGACGAGATCGCCTCTGCCATGGCGCTGCTCGCAGAGCGCACACCGGACACGCTGGGTGGTCTGCCGGTGGTTGGAGTTACCGACTACCGACTAGGGGCTGAGGATCGGCCGCGATACCTGGCAGCCACACCGCTCGTTGAACTCTCCCTGGGTGACGCCGGGCGGGCGCTCATCCGACCGTCGGGCACCGAACCGAAGTTGAAGATCTACGTCGATCTGCGCGGTGAAACCGGAGACGACTGGCTGAGGGCCGAAGAGGCGCTGTTGGAGAAGGCGCAGGAAGTCGCCGAGGACGCAGCCGTCTTCCTCGGCATCTAACCGGTCCGCATTCCGCGGGCTGTCGGCGTCATATACGAGGTCTGCAACCCTGGGTATGCGGTTTTGGGGAGATTGGTTGTCGAGAAGAACAGATATCCGCGATAATCAGGGGTACCACCCCTCCTAAGGAGACCTCATGGACATCCACGCACTGCTGGGCGACGACGCCGAAGCACTCCTCAACTACGAAGCCACAGCGATCTCGAAGGACAGCCTCCAGCTCCCCGGTCCGGATTTCATCGACCGTGTGTTCGCACAGACCGACCGGAACACACAGGTTCTCCGGAACCTCGGACTCCTCTTCAACTCCGGCCGTCTCGCCGGAACCGGCTACGTCTCGATCCTCCCCGTTGATCAGGGTGTCGAGCACTCAGGGGCCGCTTCGTTCGCCCCGAACCCGATCTACTTCGACCCGATCAACATCATCGACCTCGCCATCGAGGGGGGCACCAACGCCGTCGCCACGACGTTCGGTGTCCTCGGAATGGCGTCGCGGAGCCACGCTCACCGGATTCCGTTCATCGTCAAGATCAACCACAACGAGTTGCTCACCTATCCGGCGACGTACGACCAGGTCATGTACGGATCGGTCGAGCAGGCATGGAACCTCGGTGCCGCCGGCGTTGGCGCCACCATCTACTTCGGCTCCGACGAGTCGATGCGTCAACTCCAAGAGGTCTCGGAGGCGTTTGACCGTGCCCACGAGTTGGGTATGTTCACCGTGCTGTGGACCTACATGCGCAACAGCGCGTTCACGGTAGATGGCGTGTCGTACGACGCATCCGCCGACCTGACAGGCCAGGCGAATCACCTCGGCGTTACGATCGAGGCCGACATCATCAAGCAGAAGCAGCCGACGAACAACGGCGGATACGGCGCCGTCGGATTCGGACGCACCCACCCGCTCGTGTACGACGAGTTGACAACCGACAACCCCATCGATCTCACCCGTTGGCAGGTCGTCAACAGCTACATGGGCCGTGCCGGACTCATCAACAGCGGTGGAGCATCCTCGGGTGCCGGCGATCTCGAGCAAGCAGTCCGAACCGCAGTCATCAACAAACGTGCCGGCGGCATGGGTCTCATCTCGGGCCGCAAGGCATTCCAGCGTCCGATGGCTGAGGGCGCTGCCCTGCTCCGCACCATTCAGGACGTCTACCTGGACGACTCGATCACGATCGCCTAGAGCGCTCGTAGGCGACGAGAGAAAACAACAAGGGAGGAAGCAGCGTGACAATCAAACTGCCTCACGCTGCGTCGGTGGCGAAGAACCCGACGCAGGAGGAGATGCGGGCTTGGACCCTTGAGCACATGCAGCGCATCATCGAGACCGAGTTCGGCAATCTCAGCTACAAGGCTGAGATGACGGCGAGGCTCGCTAAGTCGACG
>JBLWQS010000347.1:0-2081 GCA_048452705.1 Acidimicrobiia bacterium | reverse complement strand
GTCGGGATCGTCGCAGAGGTGGAAGAGCTCTCAGCGAATCCCAACGCACCGGCCGTCGGGACCGTCATCGAGGCGCAACTCGAAGTCGGGCGTGGACCGTTGGCCACCATCGTTGTACAGAGGGGCACCCTGAAGAAGGGTGACGCCGTCGCATGCGGAACCGTTTCTGGACGTGTCCGGGCCATGTTCGACGAGCGAGGCAACCAACTCAAGAGCGCCGGCCCGAGCACTCCGGTGCTCGTATCCGGGTGGAGCGAGGTTCCCCTTGCCGGCGACATGTTCCAGGTCGTCAAGAACGAGCGCTCGGCCCGCAAGATGGCCGAGGCGGAAGTCGCCAGGAAGCGGTCGGAGGAACTCTTTGTACCCTCCGCCACAGAGCGACTCACCCAGCTCCTCGAGTCATTGAGAACCGCCGACCATGCCGAGCTGCGGATCATCGTCAAAGCAGATGCCCACGGTTCGCTCGAAGCCATTCGTGAATCCGTCGGCAAGATATCTCGAGAAGACGCTTCGGTCTCGGTCGTCCACGGCGCCGTCGGTGGTATCACGGCGAACGACGTCATGCTTGCTGAGGCCTCGGAAGCGGTGATCTACGGATTTAACGCCCGACCGGACGCATCGGCGCGAGCGGCAGCGAAAAAGGCCGGCATCGAGATCCGTACCTTCGCGATCATCTATGAACTTCTCGACGACATCGAATCGATGATGGTCGGCGAGCTCTCACCGGACGAAGTCGAGACGTTCCTCGGTGTCGCCGAAGTGCGAGCGACGTTCCGTGCCCCGCGCTACGGGCTGATCGCCGGCTGCTACGTCACAGAAGGATCCATCAACCGAAACGCTCGAGCACGCGTCGTTCGCGACGGCGTGGTCGTTCACGACGGGAGAATCTCCTCGCTGCGTCGATTCAAGGAAGATGTCCAACAGGTGCAGACCGGCTACGAGTGCGGCATCGGCATCGTGAACTTCCGAGATGTGAAGGACGGCGACACGATCGAGTCCTACGAGGTCAAGGAGATCGCTAGGACCTGATCTTGCCGTCACCGATCCAGGAGGCCCAGGATGCACGTCGGAGCTTCGAGGATTGAGTTGCGGATTCGCGACGTTCGATCCCTCAAGGAGAAGCGCAAGGTGGTGAAGAGCATCATCGCCGACATCGGAGGGGCATTCCCGGTCGCCGTCGCCGAGGTTGATCATCAGGATCTCTGGCAGCGTGCCGACCTCGGAGTAGCGGTCGTATCCGGTTCGCCCGGCCACGTCGATCGGATGTTGACCGCCGTTGAGATCGACCTCGACCGTCGCACCGAGATCGAGATTCTCGGTACCACCCGCTCGTACCTCGAGGAGAAAGAACGATGAGCCGCCCCGATAGTCCACGGATGCGCAAAGTCAACGAACTGCTCAAAGAGGTCATCGCCGACGCGGTGACAGACCTCAAGGATCCCGGTATCGGATTCCTGACGATCACGGGAGTCAACGCGTCCCCCGATCTCCGGAACGCCTTCGTGTACTACTCCGTGCTCGGCTCCGCCGAGGAGGTCGAGGCGACCGGAGAAGCCCTCACACGGGCCGCACCGCATCTTCAGGGTGTCGTAGGGCGTCAGGTTCACATGAAGTACACCCCGAAGTTGACGTTCCGGATCGACCCGTCGATCAGCGAGGGGCTCAAGATCGACCGACTGCTCCATGACCTCGAGAACGACGATGAGGACACCGATGGCTCCGACTGAACAGACATGGCATCAGGCGGTCGAGGAGATCAACCGGGCACAGCGGATCGGAATCGTGGGCCATGTGCGGCCGGACGGTGACGCTCTCGGGTCCATGATCGCCATCGCCCTGGCCGCACGCAGCGCGGGCAAAGACGCGGTCGCATCATTCGGAGAGCCGTTCGTCCTCGGAGATGAGTTTCGCTTCCTCGACCAAACCGCGCTGGTTCCGCCGTCGGAGTTCCCCGATGATCTGGACCTCGCAATCATCTGCGACACCGGAGTTCTCGATCGGGTCGGATCCGTCGGACGCTCGATCGAGGGAGCCGACAGAGTCCTGGTGATCGATCACCACGTCACGCCCGGGACGATCGG
>JBLWQS010000346.1:0-2097 GCA_048452705.1 Acidimicrobiia bacterium | reverse complement strand
GGAACGCCTCGGTGAGGCTGGCCATTGCCTCGTCGATCAGCGTGTACATGGGACCGATCAGCACACCCATGAAAGCGAACATGAGAGCCGCCGTGACGAAGAGCAGCCCCTGATGCTCCGACGCTGTCTTGATCCAGATACGTGAGACCCGGGTTGAGCCAGCGAGGCGATCGGCGACCTTGTGCGTCAGCGGGTGACCCCGCAACCGGTCGATCAGCGAGACTCCCGACGTCTGCTCTTTGAGATCGCGGCGATTGACGCCGACGATCGATGCACCGGCGAACACGGCGATGCCGGCCGCGAGGACACCGATGTGTCCCCAGTCGACACCGGTGTATTCCGGCTTGCTCGCATTGAAGTAGTACCACGGAAACGCCTTCGCCAGATTCTCGAATCCATCGACCAGCGGGAAGAGTCCGGCACCCATGAAGGACACGAAGAGAACCCCGGCAGCCGCCCCGGCCCCCACACCGGGGCTCCCAGTCCATGCCCCGATTGCCAACGCGAGGAATCCGAAGAAGAGAGAGATGGCGAAGAGGTGGAACATGAGGGCGCCGACGTGCATCCCGGCGATGGAGACGTCGAGGAGCGCCGGGGTCACGAGTCCGACGACCCACAGGAGCAGGGCCATTGCCGCGGTGAGAACCACCATGGATGCGGCTTTCGAGACCAGCACGGTCGTCCGGCTCTTTGGATTGCCGAGCAGCAGCCCGATGGTCCGATTCCGTTCCTCCCCAGCGAACAACCCGGCACCCATTGCTAGCGCGATCGCCGTCACCGTGAGCGCTCCGTAGCCGCCGAGGATCGCCCCGTAGGCGAGGCTGGCAACGTCGGCATCGTCGACGATGCCGAAGAGTTGCTTGAAAGCATCCGGGAGGTCCGTGTAGACAGAGAGGTCGATGTCCCGGTACGTCATCATTCCGAAAACGAAGAGGAAGGCGAGGCTGACGACGGCGATCGCCGGTCCCCTCCACCTGTCTCGGGTCGTCTTCGTGAAGACGTTGGCGAGCATCATGCCACGACCTCGTTGGTGTCGTCGCGGTAGTACGTGAGGAAGATCTCTTCGAGATCTGCTTCCTGGGTGGAGATGTCCAGAAGGGTGTACCTATCGGTGATGACCCTGAGCAGGGTCTGCATCTGGCCGCTGAACGAGAGCGTGACGTGATGGTTCTGCACCACAACGTCGCCGACACCCGGGAGCGGTTCGAAGACCGACGCGTCCACCGGCGAGTCGAAGAACAGTTCTACTTTGCGGATGCCCTTCGACCTGAGGCTGGCGACGGCCTCGAGTGCGATGAGTTTGCCGTGGCGGATGATTCCGACGCGGTCGGCGACTCGTTGTACCTCAGAGAGAGTGTGGCTCGAGAGGAACACGGTGCTGCCGTTGGTGATCACCTCGCGCAGCAGCACCTGGAACTCTCGCTGGACGAGTGGATCGAGACCGGAGCTGGGCTCGTCCATGATCAGCACGTCTGGCTTGTTCATGAACGCCTGGATGAGACCGACCTTCTGCCGGTTCCCCGACGACAGGTCGCCTACCTTCTTCGACAGGTCCGCATCGAGGCGTTCGGCGAGGCTGTCGACGTAGGACCAATCGACACCGCCGCGCAGGTTCGCGAAGTACGTGATGGTGTCGCGCCCGGTGAGGTTGGGGTACATCGCGAGATCGCCGGGCACGTAACCGATGTGTCGGCGGATCTCGACGGAGTCCGAGTGGGAGTCCAACCCTACGATCGAGGCTGTTCCCGAGGTCGGGCGGATCTCGTCGAGGATGGTTCGGATCATCGTCGTCTTGCCGGCGCCGTTCGGTCCGAGAAAGCCGAATATTTCACCGCGTTCAACGCTCAGGTTGAGGTCGACGAGGGCTTTCACGTCGCCGTAGTGCTTCGTGAGTCCTTCGGTGTGGATGGCGATCTCGCTGGTCATGACGTTCCTTCGCTTTCGGTGAATAGCTGCTGTACCTGGGTCGCGAAGGGCTCTTCGAAGAACCCTTTCCCGAAGATCTCGTAGACGGGTCCGATGTAGGCGCCTGCCGTTGGGCTCGTGAGAGCATCGGGATCGGTGAGGTCGAATCCGAGGAGACGCTCTACGTGTTGG
>JBLWQS010000345.1:0-2100 GCA_048452705.1 Acidimicrobiia bacterium | reverse complement strand
GGAGAGTCGCCGATGAAACCGCCGCCGAACAGCCCGCGGCAGCAGGTCAATTCGACGCCGAAGATCAGACGGAGTACTGCTCACAGTCCAGCAGAGTACGCCAGGTTCAGTACTCAGTACTCAGTACCCAGTACTCAGTACGAACTCGCTCAGAGCTTGCATCTATCGGACGGGCAATCCGAGACCACGCGCTATCACCAGTCTTTGCATCTCGCTGGTGCCTTCGCCGATCTCTAGGACCTTGGCGTCGCGGTAGTGCCGGGCGACGAGCGTGTCGTTCAGGAACCCGGCACCGCCGAAGATTTGCGTGGCCTCTCGAGTCGCTGTGACGGCTGCTTCGGTGGCATAGAGCTTCGCCCTCGCCGCAGCCTGCCGGTACGGCTGACCGGTGTCCTTCAGCCATGCTGCTTTGTAGGTGAGGAGATGTGCGGCCTCTGCCATCACTTCGAGGTCGGCGATCTTGAAGGCGATCGCTTGATACGAACCGATCGGCTTGCCAAAGGACGTGCGTTCCTTCGCGTAGGCCGTCGACTCTTCGAGACAGGCCCGAATGACTCCGGCCGCCATCGCCGCGATGGCGATTCTTCCATCGTCGAGTGTCGAGAGGAACTGGCGGAACCCACGGCCCCGCTCGCCGAGGAGGTGCTCTTCGGGAACCCGGCAGTCTTCGAAGCGCAACGGATGCGTATCCGATGCCCGCCAACCCATTTTGTCGTAGGCGGGCTCAACCTCGAAGCCTGGGGTGCCTGACGGCACGATGATCGTGGAGATCTCGTCGGGCCCGGTCTTCGCAGTGATGGTGACGAGCGACGTGATATCGGTGCCGGAGTTCGTGATGAACGACTTGTAGCCGTTGACCACCCATTCGCCGCCATCGAGCTCGGCTTTGGTTCGTGTTGCTCCGGCATCGGATCCGGCGTCCGGTTCGGTGAGGCCGAATCCGGCGAGGGTACGGCCTGCGACGAGGTCGGGGAGCCATCGCTCCTTCTGTGCTTCGGTGCCGAACTCGGCGATCGGATTGATACCGAGACCCACCGCGGCCTCGAGTGTGATCGCCATCGACTGGTCGACACGCGCCAGTTCCTCGATTGCGATGCAGACCGTCGTGAAATCTGATCCGGAACCGCCGTAACGCTCCTCGAAGGGAAGACCGAACAGCCCCAGATCACCCATCTTGGTGACGGCGTCAAGGGGGAACGTCTTGGTGCGGTCCCACTCGCGGGCATGCGGAGCGATCTCCGCATCGGCGAAGTTCCGCATGACCTTGCGGAATGCGACATGCTCTTCCTTGAACTCCACCCGGTTTGCTCCTCGTTCGCCGGTGACAGCCTATCTGCTCCGCAACGAGTGCGATTGTGTCCGCCTCCCTCCGCTGGGGACTCGGCATCACCCGGCAGACCGCCGAGCGTCGATATGCTGGCGACCCATGGACACCGCCGTCGGCCTCGTACAGTCGTATCTCTACATGAACGGGTACTTCACGGTCACCGAGTACCCGGTGCTCGAACTGATCGCTGATGGGGAGTACCGGACCGTCACCGACGTCGACATGCTTGCCCTGAGGATTCCTGGTGCGGCGCGGACGACCGACACGTCCGGAAGCCCCGTGCTCGCCGTCGATCCAGAACTCGACGTGGACGTCGACCGCATCGACCTCATCATCGCCGAGGTGAAAGAAGGGAAGGCCGAACTGAATGCCTCTGCTCGCGATCCCAAGGTCTTGCGGGCGGCGTTGAACCGATTCGGCGCCGTTCCCGACGACCGGATCGGCGCCGTGATCGAGCAACTCCTTGAGGACGGGGAGGCAGAGCATCCCGACGGGGCACGGGTGAGGCTCATGGCGTTCGGATCCCGACCCCCGGTTCAGCGACGGAAGAAGTATCGGTGGATGCTCCACGGCGACCTCGTCGATTTCATGCACCGCACCATCAACGAGCACTGGGCCGCAGCCCAGACGATCCAGTCGAAGGACCCGGCCCTGTCATTCCTCCTGCTGTTGGAAAAGTCGGCAAGAGGCGAGCAGTGAAGAGGAGTACTCAGTACTCAGTACTCAGTACTCGGTACTGAACGATGTTCCACATCGTCCTCCACCATCCTGAA
>JBLWQS010000344.1:0-2101 GCA_048452705.1 Acidimicrobiia bacterium | reverse complement strand
GTGATGCTTGGATCGAGAGATGAACTCGAAAAGCGCATCGGCCCGGGCACCGTCGATGCGATCGTGTCCCGGCAGTTCCTCGACGCTCCCGGCCTTGTACGAAACCTGCTGGCCAGGCCGGTGCCGCCTCAGGTGATCATCACGGCGCTCGGAACGAACGGGCCGGTCCAGGAGCGCCACTTCGATGAACTGATGGAGGTCGCGGCCGACGTCCCGCTGATGGTGTTCATCAACGTTCACGTCCCAACACGCAATTGGGAAGCCACCTCGAATCGTGAGATCGCCGCCGGGGTCGAGCGATACGACAACGCGGTCCTCGTCGACTTCTTCACGCCGATGGACGGTCGATCCGACCTGTTCGCTGCTGACAACTTCCACCCGACCCAGGCCGGCCGTGTCATCTACGCCGAACTCGTTGCGGATGTTCTCTATCCCAACTGGGAGCCGCTCGACGACTAGCGACGCGTTCGGCTGTCGGCTCGGACTGCCGATTCGAGAGCGATGGTGATCATCTCGTCGAGGGATACCTGGCGATCCTCCGACGGCATCGCTTCATCGGAGTCCAGAATGTCGCTCACCGTCAAGATCGCGGCGGCACGGACTCCGTGTTCGGCGGCAACGGCGTACAGACCCGCCGATTCCATCTCCACGGCAAGCACACCCATGCGCCGGGCGACCTCGAATATCTCCGGTTGTGGGTGGTAGAACTGGTCGGAGCTGAGGACGTTTCCCACTCTGAGCGACACCTCACGCTCCTCGGCCACTTCGACCAGCGCACGGGTGAGGTCGAAGTCGGCGATTGCCGCAAAGTCGAACCCGCCGAAGCGAAGTCGGTTCGCGTTCGAATCGGTCGAGGCACCGGAGGCGATGACGATGTCCCGGATCGATAGGTCCGGGTGGATTCCACCGCAACTGCCGATGCGAATGAGTGTTGTGACGCCGTACTCACGGATCAACTCGGTTGCGTAGATCAGGATCGACGGCATCCCCATACCGGAGCCCATCACAGAGACCCGTCGACCGCGGTACGTCCCGGTGTAGCCCTCCATGTTGCGGACGGACGTGACAAGCGTGGCGCCGTCGAGGAACTGTTCTGCAACGTACCGTGCGCGAAGCGGGTCGCCGGGCAGCAAACAGATGTCGGAGAAGTCGTCCGGCTCAGCCGAGATGTGTGGTGTGGGCATCCGCGGAGTCTACGCAATGGTTCGGTGCCGTTGGGACTTCGACCGGACCTCCTTCCTCGCGGATCTGTATCAATCCGGCCGAGTCATTCTTGGAGCCTGACCACGGGTGATAGCGTGCATGTGGAAGGTCAGCGGAGACAATGCTTTGGATCAAGGGGGAGTACCTATGCGGCAATCTGACTGGGAGAGCATCATCCGGGCGGCGACAGATTCAGCCGCCCGCTACCTCGAGTCGTTGCCGGACCGTACGGTCTATCTACCCGGCGACCCTGACGTGATCCGTGCGATCGTGGGAGGTCCTCTCCCCGAAGAGGGAAATCTCCCCGAGGACGTCGTGGCAACCCTCGGTCGGAACCTGGAACCCTTCATCGCAGCCCATGCATCCGGCCGGTACTTCGGCTTCGTGAACGGTGGGTTGCACCCGGCCGCATACGGAGCCGAGTTGCTGGTCTCGACCTGGGATCAGAATGCCGCCCTGTACGCCACTGCACCGGGAGTTGCAGTGGTGGAGGAGATAGCGGCCGACTGGCTGCTTGATCTTCTTGATCTTCCACCGGACTCATCGGTGGGGTTCGTGACGGGTGGACAGATGGCCACGTTCACCTGTTTGGCGGCCGCACGCCACCACGTTCTGGCCGAAGCCGGATGGGACGTCGAGGCACGCGGACTTCAGGGTGCCCCCGTGGTGAACGTCGTGGTCAAGACGGAACGGCATTCGACGGTTCCGCGCGCCCTGCGTTACCTCGGTCTGGGAGAGGCGACTGCCGTAGAGGTTGCGTCTGATGGCCAATCGCGAATGGACCCCGGCGCGCTCGAGCAGGTCCTGAGTGAACGAGACGGGCCGACGGTGATCTGCGTGGAGTCCGGCAACGTGAACACCGGGTCGTTCGATCCGTTCTCGGCGGTGGCCGACATCG
>JBLWQS010000343.1:0-2102 GCA_048452705.1 Acidimicrobiia bacterium | reverse complement strand
CTCGCCGGTTCCGCTTCGGGTTCGGCCTTTGGGGTGGTGTCTTCGTACGACAGTCGGACGAGCGCGATCGAGTCTTCGTCCAGGCCGGACGAAGCAGTCTTCACCTCGAGTCCAAGTTTCTGGGCGCGCTCAAGCACGTCCTTGGACTCCAGTCCAAGGTCTCGCGCGAGCTCGTAGACCCGTTGCTTCGCCACTCAGTTCTCCTCGTTCTCGTCCTCAACGGCGGCCACGGGGACGGTCTCGTCCTCCTCGACCGGCGCGGGAACTTCTTCAATATCAGTTTCGGGGTCCGCTGCGGTGTCAGCGTCATCTGGTGGGTCGGCCGCCACCTCGGCCTCTTCCGCTCCGCCCTCATCCACAACGGTTTCTTCAGCAGGCGCATCTGCGACAGGGGTGACTACCTCTTCCTCTTCTTCGAGGTCGAGTCCAAGGTCCTGGCTCTCTGATCGGATGTCGATCCGATAGCCGGAGAGTCGGGCGGCGAGTCGGGCGTTCTGTCCCTCTTTGCCGATGGCCAGGGACAGCTGATGATCGGGGACCACAACTTCGGCAGTCCGCTCATCTTCGTCGAGGCGCACCTCCTTGACGCGGGCTGGACTCAACGCTTCAGCGATGAATCCTTCCGTATCGTCACGCCACTCGACGATGTCCACTTTCTCTCCACGGAGTTCGTTCACGACCTGCCGGACGCGAGAGCCTCTCGCTCCGACGCATGCCCCCACGGGGTCCACATTCGGGTCGTTCGAAGCAACGGCGATCTTCGTGCGGTGGCCCGGCTCCCTGGCGATCACTCGGATCTCCACGTCGCCATCGACCAGTTCAGGCACCTCGAGTTCGAACAGAGATCTGATGAACTCCGGGTGGCTCCTCGAAACGACGATCTGCGGGCCTTTCCCTTCACCGCGCACTTCGAGAATGTATGCCTTGACGCGATTGCCTCGCTCAAGCCGCTCATACGGGATCCGCTCGGAGGACGGCATGATCGCCTCGGCGTCGCCCAGTTCGAGGATGGCGTACCGATGATCCGACTGCTGCACGATGCCGGTGATCAGGTCCCCTTCACGGCCTTCGTAGATGTCGAAGACCTGTTCGCGCTTCGCGTCGCGAAGGCGCTGCATGATGACTTGCTTTGCGGTCTGGGCCGCGATGCGCCCGAAGTCGTCCGGCGTGTCCGCCCACTCTTCGACGACGTTCCCGTCCTCATCGAGTTCCTGTCCGTAGACAAGGATCTCTCCGGTTTCCGGATCGATCGTGACGCGCGCTTCCTCAGCGGCACCGGGGGTGCGCTTGTAGGCGGAGACAAGTGCATTCGCTAGCGCGTCGAGAATCGTGTCCGCGGGGACACCCTTCTCCCGCTCCAGGAGTTCCAACGCGTCCAACAGGTTGTAGTCCATCGCTGCCTCTTCCTACGCCTTTTTGCCGGGCTTTGCGCCCTTTTCCCAAACGAACACGGTACGCGCCGATGCGATGTCCGCCACTTCGATGCGACGGTCGTCGCCATCGATGGATATGACGATTGCATCATCGTCTGCCGCCGTGAGTTGACCGCGGTGGTGCTTCTCATCCGCGATCTTCTTGAATGTTTTGATGTGAACGTCGCTCCCGATGGCCTTGTGGAACTGCGCCGGCCTGCGGAGCTTCCGCTCCAGCCCGGGGGACGAGACCTCGAGCGTGTATGTACCGGGGAACGGGTCGTCTGCTTCGATCAGCCGGGCGATGCCACGCGAAAGATCGGCGATTCGGTCGAGTTCGATCGGACCATCGCCCTCCACGACGACGCGCAGAAGCTTGCCACCACCCAGGACCTCGACGTCGTCGAGTTCAATGCCCTCAGCGGCAACATACGGGCCAACCAGGCCCCAGATCTGTTCGGCGACATCAGCCACGCTCGGTGCTCCTCAATGCGCACATCACACAACGAGGCGGGCCAGGCCCACCTCGACGCGTAAATCCGGTTGCATCCGGCAGTATAGGCAAGGGCCGCGTGTGACGCGAGACGACGGCGGACAGACAACAGACGACAGACGACAGACGACAGAACGCTCGGGCTGTCAGCTGTTTGCTGTCAACTGTTTGCAGCTGACCTATCTAGCACCAGTGAC
>JBLWQS010000342.1:0-2106 GCA_048452705.1 Acidimicrobiia bacterium | reverse complement strand
TGACCAGCAAACTGGCTGACCCTGACAATGTATATGCAGTGACACCCCGCGTTCATGTGTGCGGGTCGGGGTCGTTCGTGATGACACCACCCCTCCCAAAGTACGTCCGAAATTCCGGACACAGACCGGCTACGACACCATGCCGTCTACAACCCGTGCAAACACTGGACCCAACCCGTCGAATTAGATATGACGTCTGGTGCAACGCTGTGGATGGCCCGGTGGTTCTACAGGCTGTTGAAACCCATCCCGTTCTTGTTCGCCCATGTGATGTGCGACTTCCGGGCGTCATGTGACCGCTCGAACTGTTCGCAGCGATCACGATGAATCGCAGGAGTAGGTGGCGCTGCCGACACCCGACGTCGATTGCGGAGTCTCTGGAACAGTCGCATCGTTCTCACATTGTCTCGATGCTCCGCACCCCCGTCAAGCAGAATCGGGCCGTCCAGATCGGCGTGTATTGCCGGCGACCGATGCACACTGTGATTCATGGAAGTGCGGACCCTCCAAACCGGCGAGTGGCGCCTGTGGCGTCAACTGCGGTTCGACGCCCTCTCCGACTCGCCCCTTGCGTTCCGGGCCACACTCGCAGAGGAGCAAGACCGGTCCGACGAATCGTGGGCAGACATCGTCGACACAACGGTCAAGCACCCCCGGGGCAGTCTCCGGATCGCGGAGATCGACCGTGAGCCGGTAGGAATGCTGTTCGCTCGCATCGATGAGGACCACACCGTCGTCGAGATCGGTGCGATGTGGGTCAGCCCGCCGGCTCGAGGCGACGGCGTCGGCTCAGATCTGTTGGCCACCGCCCTGCAGTGGGCTAGTTCCCGAGGCGTTCACGGTCAGCCCAGTTGGCTGAGGGGTACCTCGAAGAGTCGGACCGGGTCGTCGAATCCCTTGAGGGCGATCGGTCCCCGGTCTTCGAAGGAGATCGGCTTGCCTACCGAGAGTTCTCGTACTGCGCTCGAGACGAGGATCTGTCCTGCGCTCGCATGTCCGCATATGCGCGATGCGAGATTCACGACGGCACCGAAGAGATCCTCGTGCTGCGTCACCGGTTCCCCGGCGCTGATTCCGATGCGCAATCGGCCATTGTCCAACTCTGCATCCAGAGGCTCTCCGAAGTCACGTTGGATCTGCAGAGCGCACCGGACTGCCGTGCTGACCTGGCTGAATGATGCGAAGATGCCGTCGCCGGTGTGCTTGACCTCTCGCCCACCGTGGGACGCGAGCGCTTCTCTCACGATTCGATCGTGACGTTCGAGGAGGGCGAGTGCCGCTGCGTCCCCTTCACGGCTGCTGATCTGTGTTGATCCGACGAGATCGGTGAACATGATCGCTCGCAGGCCGGAGTCGATCTGAGCGTCGTCATGGCGGGCGATGTTCGGACTGCTCTTCTCCCAGTCGCCCATGAAACGGCTCACGCTCGGCCTGTCAACCTCCACGATGTTGTGTGGCACGAGTCCGTGCGACTCCTTGTGGACGGCGATTGCCGCTTCTTTCGAAGGAGCGTCGACCAAACAGAACGCCTCCCCATCCGGGCTGTTGAACCAGAACGTGAGGAACTGGACCCCGTGTTTGTCTTGGAGAGCGAGATCTCGTTCATGGGCGTTCTTGATGTCCTGCTCTGTGACATCGCCAAGGTCTCCGTGAACATCCATGTAGATCGGCATGCCGTGACCCTACCCCACAGGGTCGCCGTCGGCACCCGGAGATCACGACAACAACGGCGTCCTTGCGTCACCACGGCGGACCATCCGCGCCCGGCTGACTAGTTCGGCTGCCACGTTGAAAACCGTTCTTTACGTGCCGGGCACCGTGGCTCATCATGACGTCAGGTGCTCGCGCTCGTGGGGATGATCCAATTCCACGGGTGTGCGTGCTCGGCAAACCGGCCCTCCCCAACAAGCAGGATCGGAAGAGCAGAGTACGCCAACGAAGGGCCCGTGATCCTCCCAGTAGGGCGGACTGCGGGCCCTTCAATCAATCGCCGCCGGCAGCGTACGAGTCCCCACGCGTTCGACTTGGGATGTGCGCTCGATCGCGGACACGGCCGGAATCGGCTTGCACTGACAGTGCTCGGCGATGTAGCGTTCGTGCCCGGCG
>JBLWQS010000341.1:0-2111 GCA_048452705.1 Acidimicrobiia bacterium | reverse complement strand
CATCCGATGATCTCCCCTGCAGCCATGCCAGGGAGCCACTGCTGTTTCTGTTCCTCGGATCCGAACGCCCAGATTGGGAACATCGCAAGCGATCCCTGCACCGAGACGAAGCTACGAATGCCGGAATCTCCGGCCTCGAGTTCGGTGCACGCCAATCCGTAGCTGACGGCGTTCGTGCCGGCGCAGCCGTAGCCGTCGAGGTGCATGCCGAAGAGACCGAGGGCCCCCATCTCCTTTCCCAACTCCTTGGGGAGAATGCCCTCTTCGAACCACTCGGCGATGTTCGGCAGGACCTGGTCACCAACGAACCCGCGAACCGTGTCCCGGATCATTCGCTCTTCATCGCTGAGGAGCGCATCGATCTGGAGGAAGTCATGCGGGGTTTCGCCCCCGGGGCGGATTGCAGTGCTCATGGCACCAAGCCTACAGGTCGGGAGTCTCCGGGCGACCACCTGGATCACCCCACCAGAGTGTGCGCTGGGGGAAAGCGATCACGATCCCGTGCTCCCTCAATGTCCGTGCCACGGTCCGAGCGAGACCGTCCGTGGCCCGATACTGATCGAGCACCAGAGGGTCGTGCCAGTACAACAGATGGAACTCGATGGCGTTGTCTCCGAACACGGCAACGAGCGCTTCGGGTGGAGGTTCCGGGTGTACCAACTCGCAGGCTGTTGCGGCATCCTCGAGCACCCGCTTCGCACGGTCCAGGTCGGTACCGTATGCCACGCCGACCTCGAGCGTCGAACGACGACTCCCAAGGTCGGTAAGATTGACGACGGGCTCATCGATCACCGTTTTGTTGGGAATGTGAACCTGTTCGCCGTTGATCGTTTCGATGACAACGGTTCTGCCGGTGATCTCGAGCACGGTACCCGTTCCCGAGTCGGTGACGATCTGGTCTCCCGTCTTGAACATCGGTGTGCCCTGAAGGACGAGGCCCGATGAGAAGTTATCCATCATCCGCCGCCCGGCGAAGAACACGACGATCCCAATGGCGAGTAAGACCATCAATGCGGGGCCGATATCGATGCCGATGATCGTGACGGCGTAGATGACTCCGAGGAAGACGATGACCCAACCGGTCGCACGTGCTATCAGGAAAGCCGACTCATCGGTGATTTGGGGGAAGCGGCGAAGAGCCTTTCGGAGCAGCCTCCGCACCAATCGGGCGAGAAGTAGTGATATGACAATGACAACCGCTGCCCACACGAAGTCCCAGAACCCCACCTCGTCTGCGTTCGTGAACTCCGCGAGTTCGTCGGTGGACGGTATGGGCACCTGTGCCCATATGTTCATGTGAAGGCTCCTGCGAACAGTTGCTCCTGGCCACGCACCGGGGCCCTGTGGACTCCCGACCACGGCAGGTCATCCATGAACGCCCAACTGGTGCGATGGATCGGGGTCGGTCCAGAGGCGGCGAGGGCCGCGCGATGGCGTGGGCACGGGTAGCCCTTGTTGCGCTCGAAATCGAATCCCGGGAATGCCGGCGACACCGCACGCATGATCCGATCGCGGGTGACCTTCGCCAGGATCGAAGCTGCAGCGATCGTCAGCGAAGTGGCGTCCCCGCCCACGATCATCTTCGTATTGCCCGAACCGACGAAGTCCCACTTTCCATCAACGAGAACTCGATCCGGATTGACCCCGAGGCCATCTATGGCTCGCTTCGCGGCAAGTCGCTGGGCCGCGGACATTCCGAGACGGTCACACTCCTGCGGGGAGGCATGTCCGATCCCCCACGCGACACACCATTGGGCGACGCGCTGGTAGAGCGCTTCTCGTTCGCGCTCGTACAGCATCTTCGAATCGCGAACCTTGTAGATGCGCTGATCCTGTGGAACGACCGCAGCAGCAACCGTGAGCGGACCAGCCCACGAGCCTCGCCCGACTTCATCAACCCCGGCGATGATGCGGTCCCCACTCGTCCATAGCTCGCGCTCAACGGCCAGGCCGGGTGCCTTGGAGCGGATCGATGGGCGGAGTCGGGTCGAAGTCACAGAGCGAGGATACCGCTTCCGGACGCCGGGACCGGTCAGTTGCTCCGTGGATCGATGGGGTAGTTGGCGTACCGGGCGATATGGCGATCCTGACGCGACAGCACTCGTCTCCAC
>JBLWQS010000340.1:0-2135 GCA_048452705.1 Acidimicrobiia bacterium | reverse complement strand
GACGGTGTCTTCCACTACCGGCCCCACCGCCACGACCTCGAGGCCGTGTCCGAAGACGACGTCCGTCTCCGGCTGTTCAGTGGCGCCGTCAGCCAGGATGCGGTCCGCGACGCACCGGCCGTCTTCGTCGTAGCCGCCGTCTTCAGCCGGACCGAGGCGAAGTACGGCGACCGGGCCGTTCGCTACGTGCACATCGAGGCTGGCCATGTCGCCCAGAACGTTCTGCTCCAGGCCACCGCCCTCGGCCTCGGCGCGGTCCCGGTCGGAGCATTCGATGACACCGCCGTCTCGGAGATCATCGGTCTGCCGACCGATCACGAACCCCTCTATCTCCTCCCCGTCGGCCGTCCGAGAGGATGACGGAGCCGGTCTGAGGAGACGACCTCGGGCGCGGTCGGTCCGGACGCGTGAACCGACCGGCACCGGAGAGGCACCGGTCGGTTCAGCATCACCGTTTCACTCGAAGAGTCCAGCGGCGAAGATGTCCGTCAGATTGTCCATACTCGCCCTGAGGTCCCGCTCAAGCGCTCGCGGCAGCAGCATGCGGTCGATGGTCCTACCGAAGAAGCTCGTCGGCTCCTCGGTCTCCATCTCCACACGTAACTCGAACCGCTCCGGCTCGATCTCTGCGTAGTGGTACGCGAAGTGGACCACCGGTAATCCAGGGATTTCGGTGTGGAACCGCACCAACTCGGCGTCAACGAGTTCCTCCAGACTGGTCACGCCTTCGATCCGACGGCCGAGCAGCTTGTAACCGAAACGGACCTCGTCCCCCGGCTCCATCCATTTCGCCTCATCCGGATCGATGATCTCGGTCATGCTCGAGTACCACATCGGCCACGTCCTGAAGTCGTCGCAGTAGTCGAAGCCCGTCTTCAGCGCTGCGGGATATGTACGTGTTACCTCGGTGTGCATTTGTGTCTCACCTCGAATCCGGGCCGGCTTCGCGCCCGTGGGCACGTGGCCCATTTTCAAACATACTCCCACCAGCCGGGAGCGGCACAGGATTATCTGGAAGCGTCGCGAGAGGACACGACGATGTTGTCCGGATTGATGTCGCCGTGGGTTGCTTGGTGGGGAAGCCTGCTCAGCACGGGAACGACTCGCTCCTCGAACCGACCGAGAGTGTCGACGATGAGACCACGACGCTGGCCGTCGACGTGTGCCAGCAGCGGCGCCAGCTCGGGCAGTTGGGTGAGTGTCCATGGGAAGACCCGATGCAGCGCCGGGTGATCGAATCCACGAAGCGCCAGGCTCAATCGACCAGCGATCTGCCCGATGCAGCGTCGGAGACCCGCAGGAGTGTTGGATTCGGGTGGCGAGGCGCCGGCGATGAACTGGGTCAGCTGGAGGGCATGGCCATCGTGGCGGCTGCTCAGCGATCCTGACTTCGTGCGGACCACCTCTGCGAGAGGAAGGCTTGGGTCACTTGCCAGAGCCCACTCGATGGCTGCGCTCTGCCCATCCAGGGCATCGGGCCGGTGGGCGATGTTGCCGATCTTCAGTACGTACTCACCCGATCCGCTGGTGATCTTGAAGCTGCGATCGCGTTCCCCGGCGAGAGGTTCGGCGGTACCCGAGATGCCATAGTGATCGAGAGCGATCTGAGCGGCCAGAGCCTCGTCAACGCTCGGCCGAGGACTGTCGAAGACGCCGAAGTCCATGCTCATAGCGCCAGTGGCTCGCATTTCGGGCGTGGGAAAGGTCCTCTTGCCATAAAGAGCATCTTCGCAGCTTGGTTAGCGAAATCGGTTCCTTCGGCAGCCGCGCTGCGTTGAGCCCCAACGGACTGCGGTCGCCGAAGTGCTGTGACGACGATTGAAGATTGTGCCGATACCGACGGCCCCGTCCGCGGCCAGGCTCAATTGCATGACCGGATCCCATCGCTGATGGTCTCGGGGCGATCACCTGCGTAGAAGGCAAAGACTTCTGAGACAGGTCGGCTGATCACGTCGAACCGTTCGATTCTCACGAACCCCCTTCCCCGAGATCGACTCGACACGAACGTGTACGCCGGATCGTCGTGCGCTTTCGAGTCATGCCGCACCCGGCCGCGGCACGCGAGCTCGTGCGGTGATCCAACATGCCAATCGATCCGTCGTGTCTCGGAGAAGTTGACGCCAGACGCGGGAGTC
>JBLWQS010000339.1:0-2146 GCA_048452705.1 Acidimicrobiia bacterium | reverse complement strand
CCCGGGACGGCGGTGCGGTCTTTGGCCTCATCTCGCCAGACCTTCGGCTTGCCCAGGTAGTCCTTGACGTCGGGATCGTCGATCTCGACCGCGCCCGGATCTTGATCGCCGCGAGCGATCTTGGTCGCCACCTTGCGCGTTAGCTTGCCCAGCTCTCGTTCGAGGGACCGGACACCGGCTTCACGCGTATAGCGGTCCACGACGGCGGTGAGCGCATCCTCCGTAACGGTGATCTCCTCAGGTTCCAGTCCGGCGCCGCGAATCTGGCGCGGGAGCAGGTGGTCGCGAGCGATCTCCACTTTCTCGAGGTCGGTATACCCGTCGAGGCGGATCACCTCGGTGCGGTCCAGCAGCGGTGCCGGGATCGTCTCCAATACGTTGGCGGTCGCGACGAACAGCACCTTGGAGAGATCGACGTCGAGTTCGAGGTAGTGGTCCCGGAACGTGTGGTTCTGGGCCGGGTCGAGCACCTCGAGCAGGGCGGACGACGCATCGCCCCGCCAGTCGGCGCCGACCTTGTCCATCTCATCGAGGAGGAACACGGGGTTCATGGTTCCGGATTCGATCAACCCCCGGACGATCCGCCCGGGACGGGCTCCCACATAGGTGCGGCGGTGACCGCGGATCTCGGCCTCGTCGCGAATGCCACCCAGGGCGACGCGCACGAACTTGCGATCAAGGGCGCGCGCGACCGACTCGCCCAACGACGTCTTGCCGACGCCGGGAGGCCCCACCAGGAGCAGGATCGTGCCTTCACTCAGGTTGCCGGCGTTCTCCAGGTTCCGTTCCTTGCGAAGCTTGCGGACCGCCAAGTGCTCGACAATCCGTTCCTTCACATCGGCGAGCCCGGTGTGATCGGCATCGAGAACTGCCCACGCTTCGTCCAAGTCCAGGTGATCCTCGGAGACCTGGCCCCAGGGGACGTCGAACATCGTGTCCAGCCAGGTGCGGATCCACGAATGCTCAGGGGACTGTTCGGACATCCGTTCCAGACGATCGATCTCCCGTTCCACCGCCTCTCGGGCCTTGTCCGGCAGATCGGCCTGTTCGAGCTTCTGCCGATACTCGGAGGTCGTGTCGCCGTCGTCGCCCAGCTCCTTCTTGATCGCTTCGAGCTGCTGGCGGAGCAGGTACTCACGCTGCGACTCGTCGATCCGCTCGGCGGCACTATCGCGCACCTTTTTCCGCAATGTCAGGTCCGCGAGGACCTCGCCCATCCACGACATCAGCTTCCCGAGGCGTGCGCGGATATCGAGCGTTTCGAGCAGTTCGACCTTCTGTTCCAGGGAGAGGTCCGGCGAGTAGACCGCCAGGTCGGCGAGCTGGCTGGGGTTCTCGATGCCGAGGATTCGCTCTGCCACGCCGCGCATACCGCGCTCGTTCAGCACCTCGCCCACGACAGCTCGGTACTCGGAGGCCAACTCGTCGAGGGCCTCGTCGTGCACATCGGCTTCGGGGTACTGCTCGGCTTCGACCCACAGCGCACCGTGCTCGCCAACCCGGCCAGCACCCACGCGGGCTCGGGCGAGTCCCTCAACGACGATGCTGCCGCTCCCGGCGTCCTGAATCTTGGCAACCGTGCCGACGCCGGCGTAGTTCCCGTTTACCCTGGGCACCAGCAGCATCAGGCCGTCGGAGCGCTCCGCAGCGGCCACCGCCATGGTCCCTTCCTCGGTCTCAACGCGCAGCGTCACCACCATGTGCGGGAAGACCACCCCGTTGCTGAGGGGGAGGACGGGAAGGGTGAGTTCTCGAGTGTCGGCCATACGTGCCTCTTTTCTTGCAGTTGGTCAGAAGTCCAACCCGACCGGCCGCTCGCCTATTCCGGGGCAACTCCGAAACTGATAACACCTGGCTCAGGTTTCTGGCGAACCGCGCACTCACCCTTGGGTAGACACGGACCGATCCTCGCGGTCGAGGGCAAGTGGAAGCGTCGACGTCAGCAATCTGCTCGTGTACCGCGATGCTCTTTGACGAAAACGCTTCAGTCTCCTTCTGAGCCAGCGAGTGCGCCCACGCTCCTCGAAGTGGGCGGTCCATTTGGTGTGGGTTGTCTTTGCGACGCCTGTCGGATTCGGGTGCAACGCGGTAGAACGGCAACACAATCTGGGGCGCGGCGCCCAACAGTTGGTCCTTGCGGATGGTG
>JBLWQS010000338.1:0-2149 GCA_048452705.1 Acidimicrobiia bacterium | reverse complement strand
GTCGACGGCACCGGTTCGATGATTGCACGGAGGGGAACCTATCCGATCGTCGGCTGGGGCCGGATGGCGTGAGGGCTCCTCGAGGGTTGTATGGGCGCGCACCAATAGGCACGGTGTGCTGCTCTGCAACGACCCGACCAGTCCAAGGCTCGCACCGCACATGGCGACGACTCGATTCGAGAGTGGTCGAGGATGAGTCAGGGGCGGATGCTTGAGCGCGGTACGGTCCTGAAACCTGGTTCTCCGCAATCCGCGCTTCTGGCGATTGCCGCTGTCAAGCGTGGCGGGCGTACGCTTCCTCGGTGATGCGCTCCCTCGAACCGTTCGTCGCCCTCGATCCCGAAGATCTGGCGCGCTCAGGATGCTGAGAGTCGCCTTCCACAGCAGACACGCTGGTGTGAGATGACGGAGATCATCAACAGGGTGTTGCCGATCATCCTCTTGATCGCGCTTGGATTCTGGACACGACGATCCGGGTTCTTGACACCGCGCACGGTGGACGAACTCCGGAAGATCGTCGTCAACCTGGCGCTACCCGCCGTGCTCTTCGTCGCGTTCCTCAACGTCGAACTCGAGTCGCGGGATCTGATCATCGTCGCCGTGACGTTCCTCTTGGGCGTCGCTCTGTATCTCCTCGGCCGAGCACTCCGGCCCCGATTCGGCGCTCGTCACGATTACTTCCCGTTCTTGATGACCGGATTCGAGGCCGGGATGCTCGGTATCAGTCTGTACGGGGCTGCATACGGGCTTGAGCACGTCGGGTCCTTCGCCGTTGTCGACCTCGGCCACGAGCTCTTCATCTGGTTCGTGTTCCTGGCCCTGTTGCTTGCCAGAAGAGACGGCACGCGAGACTCCCGTGCGCTGCTCACTTCGTTCGTCCGCTCGCCGGTCATCATCGCCATCATCGTCGGCATCGCCCTGAACCTCGCGGGGGCACGGTCCGTGTTGTACGACGCTCCGATCACGGGAGGGGTGATGAATACCCTGGTCTTCATCGGGACGCTGACGGTGCCGCTGATCCTGCTGGTCGTGGGCTACGGCATCCAATTGGATCGCCGGGGCATCAGGGAGGCTGCCACACCGGTTGCCGTTCGTGCAGCGGTTCTGCTCCCGCTCGCTTTCGTGATACCGCCATTGCTGATGGGTCATCTCCTGGGCGCCGATGCCTACGCGCAAGCCGCGCTGTTCACGCTCCTGATCTTGCCGCCGCCGTTCATCATTCCGCTGTATATGAAGACGGACATGGAGGATGAGCGGCGCTACGTCAACAACGTTCTGAGCCTTTACACACTGGTCTCGATCGTCATCTTCATCGGGTACGTGTCGCTCAATCCGCTCTAGCCGCCTGGCCCGGGGTTTCGTCGTGTTCTACCCTGGGCACATGGCATGGCACGAAGGACCACTGGCTGCTTTCGATCTGGAAGCAACCGGGGTCGACACTGGAACAGCCCGCATCATCGAGGTGGGACTGTTCCGATTTGAAGCTGACGGTTCGTCAGAGCCTCTCGTGGATCGGCTGATCGAACCTGGAGTCCCGGTACCTCCTGAGGTCACGAAGCTGACCGGGATCGGACCGGATGACCTTGCAGCGAACGGCGGTGCTCCCTCCGAGGTCCTCGCCGAGACGCTCGCGGCGATCACTGCACTCGTCGACGAGGCGATCCCGATCGTTCTCTACAACGCGAACTACGACTGGCCGCTCTTGACGAACGAACTGGCACGCCACCGACTCGCCTCTCTCCCCGCTGTTCCGCCGACGATCCTCATCGATCCGCTGGTTCTCGACCGTCACGTCGATCGCTATCGCAAGGGGAAACGCACGCTCAGCACCGTCGCAGACCACTACGGGGTGAGCCTCGAGGACGCTCATCGTGCTGCGGGCGATGCCGCTGCAACGGTCGCCGTGGCACGGGCGATCGCCAAGCGCTATCCGAAGGTCCAGGTCGACGGTGCGGACCTTGTCGAACTTCAGGTCAAGGCGCACACCGTGTGGAAGGACTCGTTCAACGCCTACCTCACGAAGGTCGGAGCCTCCCGGCCGCCGATCACAGAGGCGTGGCCAACAGGCTGACCCGGGCCATCGGCTGGCGGGCGCACACGTGGGCGTAGGATCGGCCTATGACCCGAGTACGCACCTCAGTCCTGCTGG
>JBLWQS010000337.1:0-2152 GCA_048452705.1 Acidimicrobiia bacterium | reverse complement strand
GTTAGCATCCCGGCCGAGCACCCGCCCGGCATACGGACACCGATATTGACCGCTGAGCACGAGTTCGAACAGACACCTGAAGAGATCGTCGCGGCGCGCCGACGCCAGATGCCGGGGTGGGCCCGGCTGCTCCTCGTCCTCGGTCTCCTCTACCTCTTCCTCGTCGGCGTCCGATTGCTCGAAGGCGGCATCAAGGGCGTCACCGGCGGCGCAAGCGAGAGCCTCTTCGAAGGCATCACGAACCCGCTTGCGGCACTCGCCGTCGGGATCCTCGCCACGGTGCTCGTCCAGTCCTCTTCGGTAACGACCGCGACGATCGTTGCCCTCGTCGCCGCAGGAAGCCTCCCGATGGAGGCCGCCATCCCGATGATCATGGGGGCGAACATCGGAACGACGGTCACCAACACGCTCGTCTCCCTCGGTCACGCAAGACAATCCAATGAGTTCCGACTCGCGCTCACCGCGGCAACGATGCACGACTTCTTCAACGTGCTCGCCGTCGCGATCATCCTCCCCCTCGAACTGCTCTTCGGGATTCTCTCGAAACCGGCAGCGGCCATCGCCGAAGCGTTGGCAGGTGAAGTCGGTGGCGGCAAGTTCAACAGCCCGATCAAGGGCGCTGTCAAGTGGGGTGCGGGTCACATCGAGTCGGTCCTCGAGCTCATCACCGACAACGAGAAAGCCCTCGGGGCCCTCCTCCTCATCGTCGGCCTCGCCATCATCTTCTTGACGCTTACGTTCATAACGAAGAACATGAAGGTCCTCATCGCCGCCAGGATCGAACGATCGCTCAACGCCGCACTCGCCAAGAGCGGAGTGATCGGAATGGCTGTCGGGATGCTCATCACGATGGCCGTGCAGTCGTCCAGCATCACCACGTCGATCCTGATCCCACTCGTGGCATCGGGGCTCCTCGTCGTCAACAACGCCTATCCCATCACGCTGGGGGCGAACGTCGGCACGACGATCACCGCGCTGCTCGCGGCGTTCGCGGCAGGAACCGTGGATGGCCTCACCATTGCCCTCGTCCACCTGCTGTTCAATCTGCTCGGGATCCTGATCCTCTACCCGATTCCCAAGATCAGGACAATCCCCATCGTCCTCGCGGATCGTCTCGCCGGCATCGCTATGAACCGGAAGTGGGTGGCCGTGGCGTACGTTGCGGGAGCCTTCATCGCTCTACCGATCTTGATTATCGTCGTGACCTAGGAGGTCAACATGGTGTTTCAGTTCTTCAAGGGAGGCGACTCGGCGATCGACGAAGTCGAAGCCACGCTCGTGCAGATGGTGCTCGACGGCCGAGACGTGTTCGACACCGCGATGGAAGCTCTCTTCGGCGGGGGGAAGTCGAAGGAGACGAAGAAGGACATCAAATCGACGGATCGCGGGATCAACACGGCCCAGCGTGACGTCCGGCGCGAGTTGATGGTCCATGCGTCTGTACATGACACCGTCGATCTCCCCCTCGTGCTCGCGTATATGAGCACCGTCAAGGACGTCGAGCGGATCGGCGACTACTCGAAGAACTTCTACGACCTGGTCAAGTATGGAGCCGACTTCGAGAACGCGCCTGACCACGACGAACTTGCCGGCTACCGGGACCGCGTCTCATCCCTCCTCGGCGACGCCGCCGCCACCTTCGAGGCACATGACGCAGACCGGGCTCGTAAACTCATCGCCAAAGCCGACGCGTTCCTCGACGAGTACGACAACCACGTCAAGACCGCCTACCGATCGACCGGGGCGCCGGGGGATGCCGTCTCCCGGGCGCTGTACTACCGATTCTTGAAGCGCATCACCGCTCATGTCATGAACTTCCTGACGTCGATGGTTCTGCCGATCGACCGGCTCGACTACTACGACGAGGCGAAGGACGATCGTGAGTAGGGCGACTTGAGGCTGTTCCGCGACCGCTAGCGTCGTGGCATGGATTTCTCTCACAACGCCCGCACGATTGAGTATCTCGAACGTCTCCAGTCGTTCATGGACGAACGCGTCTATCCCGCCGAAGCGATCCAGGAGGAACAGGTCGCTCTACAGGGCAACCGGGTCGAAGCGACGCCGATCCTCCAGGAGCTGAAGGCCGAAGCCCGGTCCCGCGGACTCTGGAACCTCTTCCTCCCCGACCCCGAGTTCGGACCCGGACTCAAGA
>JBLWQS010000336.1:0-2160 GCA_048452705.1 Acidimicrobiia bacterium | reverse complement strand
AGATCGGCGGATTGGACCCGTTCCTGGGCATACTCGAGTGCGTTCAGGTATCCCGTCGAGAGCGTCGCAGCTGCCTTGACACCGATCGACATACGGGCGTCCTCGATGATGAGGAACATCTGCCGGATGCCTTCGTGCACATCACCGACCAGGTAACCGACCGCGGGTTCGTCCATGCCGAACGTGAGTTCGCACGTCGTCGATCCACGGATCCCCATCTTGTCCTCAAGGGCCGTCGTCACGACGCCGTTGCGTTCACCGGGGGAGCCGTCCTCGTTCAGGTGGTACTTCGGGACGATGAACATCGACAAGCCCTTCGTCCCGATTTCGCCATCCGGACGCCTGGCGAGGACGAGGTGGATGATGTTCTCGTAGTAGTCGTTGTCACCGGACGTGATGAATCGTTTTACACCCTCGAGATGCCACTTGTCGCCTTCGACGTGGACGGCCTTGGTGATTCCAGCCCCGACGTCTGATCCAGCGTCGGCCTCGGTGAGCACCATCGTGGCACCCCAGTTGCGTTCCACCATGGGGATACCGAAACGCTCGACCTGCTCCGGGGTTCCGACAGCTTCGATGACGCGCGCCATCAAGCCGCCGATCGGATAGAGAGAGATCGCAGCATTCGCACCGGCGAAGAACTCCGCTACAGCCCATCGCAACGTCTCGGGCGCTCCGAATCCTCCGAGGGACTGTGGCACACCGACGAGATGCCAACCGCCGTCGTGGAGTGCATCGAGGCTCTTCTTCACACCCGGGGGTAGCTCGACGTTGCCGTCGACAAGCTTGAGTTTCGTGCGATCGGCCTCGACGAAGCTCTCGGCAAAGTCCTCCGTCGCGAGCCGGTCGACTTCCCGCAATATGTCCATCGCGGTGTCGTGGTCGATCTCCTCGAACGGACCGGTGCCGAGATATTCGTCGACTCCGTATGCCTCGAACAGGTTGAACTGCAGATCCCGAAGGTTGCTCTTGTAGTGGCTCATTGATCACTCCCCGGCTGGTGTCGCCATCGTGTTCCTGGCGGCGAACGAACCCGGGGGCGGACCACCGGTCGTCCGACTTTTTGAGTATACACTCCATTTTGGAGTGTTCGCTCAAGATCGGAGTACGATCGGCTTCGAAGGAGGCCCAGTATGGCCCGCTATCAGGTCGGCATCAGAACCGAGAGGAAGATCCTCGAAGCAACTCGCGAGCTGCTCGCTGAGGGTGGTCTCGATGCTGCGACACTCAAGGCCATCTGTGACCGGGCCGGCGTACAAGCCGGTTCGTTCTACAACATCTTCCCCACCAAAGAGCAGGCCATCATGCAGGTCGCCAAGGAGGCGATCCAGGCCGTCGACCCCGATCCGGAGAACTCCGGCACCGAGACGCTCGACGATCTCGTCGACGCCTACATCCGCTTCGTCACCGACCAGTCCGACCTCGCACGCATCTACCTTCAGGTCGCCGTCTCCAGCAACAACGATGACTCAGTCGGACGCCGGTTCCTCCGTCATCACGTCCGACGGGTCGAGCGATTCGCCGATGCGTTGAAGCGCGAGACCGATGCGTCTACCTCTGACGAATCGACAGCGAAGGCCGAAGTGCTGCTTGGCGCCCTCGACGGACTGGCCTTCCGTTGGGTACTGGACCGGTCGTTCGACTTCGCACGGCATGCCAAATTCGCGGTCACTCAATGCCGCCGGTAGATCTGCCCTTTCCGTAGGACGCGCCGGTCGTACCATGCCGATCAGATTCGGCGACTCGGAGGATCACATGGAATTCGCGTTTCAGACCGTCGGCGTCTACGAGGACGTACTTGAGGTGGCTCGGTTTTCCGAAGGCCGCGGCCTTGCAGCGATCGCGCTCCCCGACCATTACCTCATGGCGCTCGATGAAGAGAAGGCCAAGACCACACCGGCATCCGACGCCCTGATCCAGCTTGCCGGCCTGGCTCGCGACACACGCAACATCGAACTTGTCGTCCTGGTCTCCCCGATCACGTTCAGGCATCCGGCTGTTCTCGTGAAGACGGCGATCACGATCGATCGAATGTCCGGAGGACGATTCACACTCGGAATCGGGACGGGCTGGATGGATCGCGAACACGAAGTCTTCGGATTCGACTACCCGCCGATGTCGGAGCGATACGTTATGCTCGAGGAAGCCCTCGCATACACC
>JBLWQS010000335.1:0-2162 GCA_048452705.1 Acidimicrobiia bacterium | reverse complement strand
TCACAATCGCGATCATCGGTACAAGGAATCCGAGGAGCACGATCGGGGCGATACGGGCGATGCCCGAGGCTACGAGCGCGGCTGCGACGAGAGATACGGTCAATGCCAGCAGGACGAGTCCTGCTGCCACGGGCCAATCCCGGTTTCTGGGGTTCGTGTTGTGTTCCATATTCGGTGTGTCCTCTACCAATGGAATCGGCGGATAGGGGTGCAGAACTTGAAGGCCGTTCTCAAACGAACCGAAGGACTAGTCCCCGACGTGCTCTGCGAACCCTGGGCTCGCAGATGCGTATAGGTGTCTTGCCAGCCCAGAGAACGGAGGGCGTGTGCGGTCAGCGCCAGATCTCGCCGATATCGATCGACTGCAGCCCGTAGGCGCCGGGCTGTCCCTTTCCGCTCCTCGACCATGTCACGCTGGTGTCACCGGTGTGCCGTGCCCAGAAGAGCGATCGGGGTACTGGGTGCCGCTACCGGCAGACGAGTTCGTGAAGACCGGGACGCGCTATCCGGAAGTCCGCTCGACGCCACCCCGGAGTAGGACCCGAGCGCGAGGGCAGAGTCGACCGGCTGGGTACCGGCCATGTCGTTCCGACCGATCGAGCCGTCCACGCCGAATCGGTAGTCCGTTGCGAGGCGAGGATGGGTGTGGAGGTAGACCTCCGCTTTTCGGTTCGCCCTGCGCTCTGCACCAATTGCCACACGGTTCTCATTGGTGTTCTGGTTGACGCCGTTGCTGAGCGTGAACACGGTTCCTTCCCAGCCTTCCCCAAGCCGATTCGAGTTGGAGATGTCCGAGGCGATGATGAACGTGTTGGCGCGGGCCACACTGGTGATGGTCGCAGTGTCATACTTGGTCGTGTGGTTGATGCCGTTGCCCGAGTGGT
Source organism: Acidimicrobiia bacterium (assembly GCA_048452705.1). Taxonomy (GTDB): domain Bacteria; phylum Actinomycetota; class Acidimicrobiia; order Spongiisociales; family UBA5794; genus JAHEEL01. Next base: position 1,278 of record JBLWQS010000335.1, on the reverse strand, counting down.
CTCCGGCCACCGTGACCCGCTGGATCGTCCGCTCGGATCCCCACTCGACCGTATAGACGCTGAGGGTTGCAGTTCCAGAAAGGATCCCGTGGTTGGCGTTGTAGCCGGCGAGGCGTTCGACCTTGACCGTGTTCGAGCCGGTGGGGTAGAGGCGACCCCACGCTGTTACATAGTCCGCCACGCTTGTGGCCGTGGTGGAGACGCCGCCTCCCTGCATGCAGCCGTATAGGCCAACGTGCCCCATGCTCGACCATGCGGAGTCGGTGGAAGTGCTTCCAGTCGTCGCGTTGGCGTTCAAAACCGGTTCGGCGACGCCCCGGAGCGTGAACCCGTCGGTGCTCTGGCTGTCGAGGCTCTCGACGGCCGTGACCTGTTCCTGCCATGAACTGCTGGATGCGTCGCCCCTAGCGAGCCACAGCACGGATGCACCAGTGGAACCACTATTGAAATGTCCGAACGGGTCAGCGACGATGCGCTCATAGTCCTGCGCCGGGTTGCGCCGAGTGTTGTCGTCGTTCGCCCCGAATGCTCCACGCAGGATCACGAAGTAGTCCGATGCAAGGGGCTGTGCGAGCGTCAGGTTGTACTGGGTACCGGTGAACACGCCGCTAGTGAGTTCGTAGGTGGTGGTCCGAATAGGTTGGCGGGTTCGGAACATGTTGCCATCGTTGCTCGTGGGGTTGGTAAACGATGCACCGGCGACCGGGAGCGTCATCAGGAGAGCGAGGAGCGCCCCGACGGTGATCGAGATACGGAGCCTCATGTTCGGTTCGCCGACGGTTCGGTCGACGTGTCATCCCGCCACGGGTCGTAGCGAGCTTCGACGGCGTATCTGACGAACCAGATGACGATGGCCGCTGACGCGACAGCGGGGAGCAGCGGCAGCCACTCCCCGGTAGCGAGCCAGACCCGGGGGAAACCAACATACGGGACGACCCATTGGCCGATGAGAGAGTCAGCCGACGTCGTAGACGATCACATCGGGCTCCTGGAGCGAGCCGATGTAGAGGCGTCCGTCGTGCCAGCGGGCGCTTGTGGTAATCGCCACGGAACCCGTCGAGTCCTGGAGATTGTGTTGCACAGCACCGGTTTCGTCGAACCCGAGAATCATCCCGTGACGCAGGGCCTTCGGCTTTGTCGAGTCGGGTAGACGATTCGTCAGCTTCCTCAACCACGGCTTCGGCATCATCATGTCGACGAGCGCCTGGCGGGGAGACGGTGCCCCGATCCAGAGGATTCCGTTGCCAAACGAGGCGTTGTCAGGGAAGCCCGGCAGAT
>JBLWQS010000334.1:0-2163 GCA_048452705.1 Acidimicrobiia bacterium | reverse complement strand
GTGGGGTGCACGCCGGGTCGGGATGCGCCTCGACTTCGGTGGCGGTTGGCGACACACCGCAGTTGGGCAGTACGTCCTGATGGCCATCCCGTTGATGATCGGACAGACCGTCGTCGCCTTCGACGAGACGTTCATGTCGGTATTCGGAAACCTTGTCGGTGACGGTGCACAGACGCACCTCCAGTACGCCCGGCGCACGATGTTCGTCCCGATCGGGATCATCGCTCAAGGCGCTGCGGTGGCGGCATACCCCTTCCTCGCCCGACTGTGGGCCGAGGGGAACATCAAGGCGATGCACCGCACCGTCGACAAGGCGATGCGCTGGGTGCTCGTGCTCTCGATCGCCGCTGCGGGTCTCCTCGCCGCCCTGGCACTGCCGGTGGTTCGAGCGCTGTTCGAACGCTACGCGTTCGACATCCTCGACAGTTCGGCAACCGCTGCAGCACTCTTCTTCTACGCCTTCTCAATCCCGATCTGGGGCGCACTTCAGATCCTGACGCGGGCCTTCTACGCTCGCCGGTCGATGTGGACGCCGGTGATCGTCGGCACCGTGGCAACGATTGTCGCCGTACCTCTCTACTTCTCTCTGACTGAAGCGTTCGGAATCCAAGGAGTCGCCCTCGCAAGCGTGCTCTCTCTCGGTCTCTACACGACGGCGCTCGCGCTCCTCTGGTATCGGGGCGCAGAGGGCCATGCCCGCCTGCGCAAGGTCATGGCCGTCGCCGGACGAGCCATCCCCCCGACCGTTCTCGGAGCCGCGGCGGCGTTCCTCATCGGCTGGGCCGTCACAACGAACATGCCCGGCCACACGACGGTCGTCAACGTCGTCGCGGTACTACTCGGGACCGCAGCCTTCGCCGGCATCGCCTTCAGCCTCGGCTCGTTCCTCTACGACATCCTCACAGCTGCAGCACGAAGGCGCCCGGCGAAAGATCCGGACGAAACGGACGTGATGGAGATCATTGGGTGAAGGAGCGACAAGCCGCAAGCTGCAAGCCGTAAGATTCGGAGCAGCGGATCCGCTGCTGCAGGCTATGTCTGAATGCTCTTGCGAAGACCGTGGATCATCCGCTGGATTTCGCTGACGTCGCCAATGCATCGACTCGCTGAGTCCGCCTGCAGCAAGCCGAGATCCCGGGCAAGCATGATCTGTGTCTCGAGTTCATATGCGGATCCCAAAGCAATCGCAAGGAAGCGCCTGAGCTCCCGGTCCGAGTCGCGCCCAGATCCCTCGGCGATGTTCGATGCGATGGAAATGGACGCTCTTGTCATCTGGTCGCCGAGAGCGAACCGGGCAGGACCAGTGAAACGACCAACGAGCGGAATGAGTGCCACGGAGAGGTCATAGGCGCGCTGCCAGACAACGAGGCGCTTGAAATCATGCACTCCGCAGTCATATCAGAATTGCGGAGTCACATCCAGATGTCTGAGCGATGACACGCCATCCGGATCTTGCAGCTTGCGGCTTGAAGCTTGCGGCCTATCGGACGAGATCGGTTGGGCAGATCTTGATCGTCATCGGACCGGCGTTGAGCGTGGCTTCTGTGTCGCCCGAGTGGCGGCCCGTTTCGATGTACCTATCAGCGTCGAGTTCGTAGGTGACGATCTCGATGCCGGCACTTTCGTCGAGATCGACGATCCAGTAGTTCGGCAGACCTGCGGCCGCGTATTTCGAGAACTTGCGGAATAGATCCGCTGCCCGATCAGTCGAAAGCACCTCGACGGCAAGGTGTGGAGTCAACGTGAGGCGTACCGTCTCGTCGGTCTTGTCGAAGACGATCACATCGGGAATGAACTCATCGGCTCCGGTGATCCAACTCCATGCGAGCCTGGAACGGACACCATCCGGGATCACAGCTTCCAGTGCCTTCCAGATCTGTGCAGCCGCGTCCTGATGAGGACCAGTTGGTGACGGGCTCATGACCAGTTCACCGTCGATGTACTCACCGCGAACGGAATCGTCGAGAGCCTCATACTCGGCCCACGACATCGGTGTGCGTTCAAGCTGATCGGTCGTTGCCATTGCAGCATTCACGTTACCCCCTTCAAGCAGGTCGTGCGGACAACGTACGCCGAGGGAGTGACACGAAACGGGACTCGGTAGAAGGCTTCGTCCCCTCTCCCACGAAGTGGGGGAGGTGGCCCGAAGGGCCGGAGGGGGCT
>JBLWQS010000333.1:0-2167 GCA_048452705.1 Acidimicrobiia bacterium | reverse complement strand
GCCCGCGTCTCGTGCTCCTCGATGAACCGCTCGGGGCGCTCGACCGGTCACTCCGTGAGCACCTCCTTGTCGAGATGCGATCGATCTTCAACCAGGTCGACGCGACCGTTCTCTACGTGACCCACGACCGCGAGGAAGCGTTCACGATCGCCGATCGGGTAGCGATCATCCGCGACGGAAGAGTCGTCGCGGATGACACGCCCGAAGGTCTCTGGCGCCGACCACCGGACGGATGGACCGCACGGTTCATCGGTCTCGAGAATCTCTGTACATCGTCCGAACTCGTCGAACTCGGCGTTCACCCGCCCTCCGAAGTGACGACAACGGGTGTGATCCCGCCGGAGGCAATCACCCTCTCCCCCACGCGTGCGCATGTTGCCACCGTGACCGGGTCCCACTTTCGCGGCGGGGCGTATCGGATCGAACTCGATCTCGGCGCAGGATCCACGCTCGTCACATGGTCATCGACTGGTCACGAAACCGGCGCGACCATCCGTTTCGGAATCGACACGACCCGGATCACCTGGTTCAACAACTAGTCGACGAGATCGCGTGTCGATACGACCCGACCGAAATCGGTATCAAGGGTCAGCGCCGTGTACCGGGCGATCTCGCGTGCCCGATAGACATGGCGATTCGGACCGACGATGTCAAACGTGTGGGTGGCGTCGAGCACGAACATCAGGTCGAATCCGAGATCGCTGCCGACCCGCGCTGTCGTCTCGCAACACATATTCGTCTGGATCCCGCAGACGGCGATACCCGTGATGTCATTCTCTTTCAACCACGCGCCAAGATCGGGAGAACCGTGGAATGCCGAATGCACGGACTTGGTGACCAGCAGATCAGGCTTCCCCTTGATCACGTCCTTGAACTCGTTGCCCTCCGTTCCCGGAGCAAGCGCTGATCCGATGCTTGCAGAGTCGTGACGGACGAAGACCACAGGCCATCCGTGATCCCGCCAGGCATCGATCAACTTGCCGACGTTCCTCTCACAGTCGGGATTGTTCCGGTCGCCCCAGCGACTGTCGTCGAACCCCTTCTGGACGTCGACGACCACAAGTGCAGTGCTGTCCTTCCAGTCCTTCATGAGAAGAACCTCGGGCCGAGCTTCGCGAACTCGTCACGGGAGGAGAAGGGCACGATGTAGGCGTCTTCGATGCGCACATCGTCGATGTGCTCCACAACGTCTTCGATCATGAGCGGACCTTCGTGATCCGGGTGTTTGAAGTAGCCCTCACAGAGCGCTGTGAACACCCTGCTCACCGATCCGCCACCGACCGACCAGAGTTCGCCGGTGCGTTGGTTCTCTTCCGATACCAGATATGCAACCGCCGGAGCAACCGACTCTGGATCGAACTTGTCGGCCATCTCCCCGAGGATCTCTTCGGTCATGCGCGTGTGAGCGATTGGAGCGACCGTGTTGACCAGGACGTCGTACTTGGCTCCTTCGAGTTTCAACGCGTTCATGAATCCGACAAGCCCGGCTTTCGCAGCCGCGTAGTTGGTCTGACCGAAGTTCCCGAAGATGCCGGAACCAGATGAGGTGAGGACGATGCGGCCGTACTGTTGCTCCTTCATCACCCGGAAGGCCGGCTTCGCGACGTAGAACGCTCCTTCAAGGTGAACGGACAGCACTGATCGCAGATCATCGACGTCCATATTCAGGAGCGTCCTGTCCCGAAGAATGCCGGCGTTCGATATCAGAATGTCGACTTGCCCGAAGGCATCGACAGCGTGTTCAATGATCGCCGCGCCGCCCTCGGGATCGGCGACGGAGTTGTAGTCGGCGACGGCAACGCCTCCTGTACCCATGATCTCCGCGACGACCGAATCTGCCGCATTGGTGCTGGAGCCGTCACCGTGCAATGACCCGCCGAGATCGTTCACAACAACGGATGCACCTCTCGAAGCGAGAAGGAGAGCGTAGGCACGACCGAGGCCACCGCCTGCCCCGGTGACGACCGCGACCCGGTCCTGGAAGTCGATCATGATTGCTGCTCCTTGCCGATTGCGTTCCTCAGACGATAGCCACCCGGAACGACGACCCCATGAGCCGGGACACAGAGCTAGGAGTGTGCTGAGTAATGCCGTTGCCTGGGTCGGCGGCCGGGCGCGCCAGGCGCAAGGATGAGGTTTCGCCACTCCTTGTGTCGGAATGGCGGAG
>JBLWQS010000332.1:0-2177 GCA_048452705.1 Acidimicrobiia bacterium | reverse complement strand
GTCCCGGAGCCCCGACACGGCACCTGCCTCTACCAGGACCACGACGATCTGGTCGGGAAGGTCCGGTGGGCGATCGATCACCGAGAAGAAGCAGCCCAGATAGCGACCGAACTGGCGGGAACGGTCCAGCAGTACGGCTGGTCGAAAGTAGGCCCCCAATACGACGAGGTTCTGGAGAAGCTGTGAGCTTTGATCTTTGAGCTCTGAGTACTCAGTACTCGATACTCAGTACGCCGACGAAGTCGGCCAATCAATCGATAACGCGGGCTTCGTCGAGCCAGTCGAGGTGGTGGACGCTCTCGATGTAGCGAATCGTTCCCGAGTTCGATCTCATCACAACCGAGTGCGTCTCCACGCGATCGCCATAGAAGCGGATACCCCTGAGCATCGAACCGGAGGTGACACCGGTCGCTGCGAAGAAGGTGTTGTCCGAGTCGACGAGATCGCGAGTGCTGAGCACCTGTTCGAGATCCAGGCCGTTTTCCATCGCGTACTGCCGTTCGCTTGCGTCGCGCGGCCAGAGCTTGCACTGAAGCTCCCCGTGCAAAGCAGCCATGGCGCAAGCGGCCGTAACAGCCTCCGGTGAGCCCCCGATTCCGAGCAAGACGTCGATCCCACTGTCGCTCTTGGCGGTAGAGATGGCTCCAGAGATGTCTCCGTCTCCGATCAGGGCGATGCGTCCGCCTGCAGCGCGCACCTGTTTGATTGTCTCCTCGTTTCGCGGTCGGTCCAGGATGACGGCCGTTACGTCATCGACGTCTTTGCCCTTGGCCTTCGCTATCTGTCGGAGGTTGTGCTCCACGGGGGCGTTGATGTCGACCATCCCTGCCGCTTCTTCTCCGACGGCGATCTTGTCCATGTAGACGAGAGAGCCCGGGGCGTACATGGAACCGCGATCAGCCATTGCAATGACGGCGAGCGCCCCCGGCATGCCAAGAGCGCTCAGTCGGGTTCCATCGACCGGATCGACGGCGATGTCCATTTTCGGATCCCGCCCGTTCCCGACGATCTCGCCGTTGAACAGCATCGGGGCTTCGTCCTTCTCTCCTTCACCGATGATGACGGTGCCGTCGACGTCCACGGTCGAGAGCATGTATCGCATGGCGTCGACGGCGGCCTGGTCGACGCTGTTCTTGTCTCCCCGGCCCTGCCACTTTGCGGCTGCGATCGCCGCCGCCTCGGTGACGCGAGTCAGTTCAAGGGCCAGGTTCCGGTCTGCGGGTTGATCAATAGGCATCGTGGTCACACCTTCACGATCAGTGCGTCGCCTTGACCGCCGCCGCCGCAGAGAGCGGCCCCGCCAATCCCTCCCCCACGCGCCCGGAGGGCGCTGATCAACGTCACGACGATGCGTGCGCCGGAGGCACCGAGCGGGTGCCCGAGAGCGATGGCTCCACCGTTCACGTTCACGCGGTCGAATGGGATGCCGAGCTTCTTCGATGAGTGGAGCGATACAGCGGCGAAAGCCTCATTGATCTCGGCAAGGTCGAGATCCGATGCCTTGAGGCCCGCTCGATCGAGGGCGACCATCATGGCCTCAGCCGGGCGTGAGTGCAGACTGGTGTCCGGGCCGGCGGTCTGTCCGTAGGCGAGGATCTCAGCGACGATCGGCATTCCCAGTGCTTCAGCGGCTTCACGGTCGGCGACAACGAGCGCTGCCGCCCCATCTGAGATCTGCGACGCGTTCCCGGCGGTTACCGACCCATCCTTGACGAACGCGGGCCGGAGTTTCCCGAGTGATTCGATGGTCGTGCCGGGGCGCATCCCCTCGTCATGCTCGATCAGGAGCGGGTCACCCCTGCGTTGGGGCACCTCAACCGGGGTGATCTCTTCGTCGAAAGCACCGGAATCCGTAGCGGCGATCGCGCGTGCGTGACTCTCTGCCGCCCACTCGTCTTGTTCGGCACGGTTCACGCCGAATTCGGCGTTTCTCTCGTCGGTCGACTGGCCCATGAGCACATCATCGAACGCACACATCAGACCGTCCTGATTGAGGGAATCGATCAATCCGGCACCGCCGTATGCGAATCCGAAGCGTGCTCCAGGGAGGATGTGTGGTGCGTTGGTCATCGACTCCATGCCACCGGTCATCACGACTCTGGATTCACCCGCCCTGATTCGAAGATCCGCATCTCCGATGGCCGCCATTCCCGAGAGACAGACCTTGTCGATCGTGG
>JBLWQS010000331.1:0-2178 GCA_048452705.1 Acidimicrobiia bacterium | reverse complement strand
CGAAGGGCCCGGTCATAGCGGTCGAGGAAAGCTGAGAGGCCGCGCCAGTCGGCCCGGTCCTTCGAACGCTCGGCGAGATCGGTCGGACCGATGAGCTGCTCACGACACCGAAGAACGAAGTCGGTGACCTCATCGGCGAAGGTGCGGGTCGTCAGGAGAGATCGGTAGGCCGGTGACCATCGGCTCGGGTCCTCGGATGAGAGGAGTTCGGCGACGAGTCGCTTCTGATCCGGACCGGGCAGCACGTCCGGAGGCCGCTCCCACCCGCGATACGGCGCGTATGCCTCGAGCAGTCGTGCAGCGAACGAGTGGTACGTGGAGACGTCGGTCGTCCGGGCAGGACCGGAGGCAACGGCGCGGATACGCGAATCGAGATCGGTGGCTCCCCGCCGCGAGAAGGACAACACCAGGAGCCCCTTGCCGTCTCCCTCCTCGATGAGATGCGCGGCCCGCCGCACGAGGAACTCCGTCTTGCCGGTGCCGGGGCCGCCGACAATCAATTGTGGCCCGCGGCCTGGAGCAACGTGCCGTGGCCAATCGGCCGGGTCGACGCGAATATCGGCGGTCATCGGTCGAATGGCAGAGGTGACTCGTGGGGTCGTATTGCGCCGCCCGGAAGAATGTGAATGACAGAAATGGCCCGCCCCGTGAGTGCCGGCGCGATCACCGTAGAACGGCGACACTGTGACGGCTCGGGTTCACGGCAGAGCACAACGGTGCGTGACGCCGACGCGATAGCGATGAGGTTGTCGACCGCTATGTCGATCTCGACCGGCGAATTCTCGCCGAGCGTCGACCCCATCCAGCGATACCCGATCCCGGCTTCGGCGGCGAGCTCCTCGAGCCGGCGATAGTCGTAGTCGGGGGTCCGGGGATCGTCGCGTGAGGCACGGATGTCGATGATCATGGAGATGTCGAGATCCGCAATCTGCTGCTCGATGTCGTCGAACGATCGTTGTCCGTACCCGATGGTCCAGATCGTGGCTGTCATGTGGAGGCCACCTCGCTGTCTGCGAAGGCGGGACAGATGTCCTGATACGAGCACCAGTCACACAACACACCGGTACGGGGCGGGAAACGGTCCGTAGCGATCGCTTGATCGATCGCCGTCCACAGTGCTTCCAGCTGCCGTTGCATGGCGTCGAGCTGACCATCGTCGACGGGGATCTCCAGAACCGTCGGGCCCGTGAGGTACATGAGGCGGAGGGCCACGGGTGTCCGGCCCTCCCGGATACGGATGAGGAGCGCGTAGATCTTGAGAGCGAAGAACGCCGACATGGCGAATCTCTCTGGAGGAGCCTTGCCACTCTTGTAGTCGGTGATGACGAGACCCTCCGGCCTCTCCTCCATCCGGTCGAGGATGCCGCGGATCGTCATGTCTCCGACGGCCTGGGTCATGTCGAGTTCCCGTGAGAGCGGATCGAATTGGGTGGGATCCTCCATCGCGAAGTAGTTGTTGAGGATCGCGAGACTCTCGATGCCCCAAGCCCGTTCGTCCTCAATGGTCGCGAACAGATCGGCGAACTCTCCCGGCTTGAGTTCTTGCCACGCCACTCGGAAGAGATCGGAGAGACGCTCCGGGGTCCGCTCCGCAGCGGGCAGTTCGAAGAGTCGTTCAAGAGCGAGATGGGCGGTAGTTCCCCTGGCTTGATACACCGTCGGTGGCGTTGGGATGCGATCTATGGCGCTGAACTTGAAGAGCTGTGGACAGCGCTTGAAGTCGCTCGCCCGCGAGGGGGAGAGGCTCTTGAGGCTCACGGGGTCACTTCCGCTCTTTGCATGTTCGACGTCATGGGGAGGACTATACGGGACGGGTGTGACACGAACCACAGGTGTGTAACTCCCCGGGGGTCGAAGAATGGGAAAACTTGGACAAGTACGCGAAATCTCGCCACGGGAATTAGTTGACGAACCACACGCGGTGGTCGTAGATTCCCATCCACTCGAAGGGCTTCGGCCCGGAGAGTGACCCGGACGAGGGGCCTTCGGGCCTCCCGGCGTAACGGAGGGAGACCTCCGGGACGGCGGATCGAACGGGTCTCCGGGAAGAACGACTTCGGTCGGAGCCCCCGGTCGGCAAAGCGCTCTTCGGAGCGGGATGCCGTGCCGGTTGACGATGGGGTCCATGTGACGCCCCTTCGTTCATCGAAACTCGATCGGAAGCCTTTGCCTTTGTCC
>JBLWQS010000330.1:0-2190 GCA_048452705.1 Acidimicrobiia bacterium | reverse complement strand
CTCAGAACCGTCAGGGACGTCATCGAGCCGTCGCCATGCAGTTGTGAATGTCTCAGCGACCACATCGGCCGCCGCCGCGGCATCGGGGACCCGACGAATCGCATACCCCAACAGGGGTCGGAAGTTCTCCTCGAACAACACCTCGAACCGATGCTGCCGGATCGCCTCTCCCTCGGCCATCGGCCCCTCCTGCGGTCGTCGACGCGTCTGAGTCGCAGTCATCGGAATCTACATGTCCGGCATGTCTACGAGCGTTTCAGGACCATCGCCTCAAAGTCGCCGACAACGCCACCATCATTGCTCCACACGAACGGACTGAACCTCTGAGCGATGCATATCCGGCTGGGTATGAGCGGCTAGACCCACCACCAATCGGAACGACGTTCTCACCGAAGCGTTGCGATGGCCCCCTGAAATCGCAGCCGATATGGGCGGTTTCGATGGAACGGTTTGGGGTGGTCAGGCGTGTACTCAATAGAGTCACAGTTGACGTTGGAGCAACTTCGCAGTGGTATCGCACGAAACGGTGAGTAACGAGAATCCAGTGGTCGTCGGTTTCGACGGTTTCTACCGGGAGAACCGGGACCGCTTGTATCGGGCCCTGGTGATGACGGTTCGGGATCGTGATCTTGCAGTTGAGGCTGTGGACGAAGCAATGGCGAGGGCTGCTGAACGATGGGCAACGATCGGAACGTATGACTCGCCCGAGGGGTGGGTGTATCGGGTTGCCCTCAATTGGTCACGGTCGGTGTTCCGCCGGAAGCTGCTCCCAACTGTGTCGCCGGAAATGGCGTGGGATGCATTGCCTGATCCCGATGTCGCTCGGGCAGTCGGAGGGTTGCGGTTGAAGCTCCGACAGGTTGTTGTGGCTCGCTACTACCTGGATTGGTCGGTGCCTCAGATCGCCGATCGGCTCGACATCCCGCAAGGAACGGTGAAGAGCCGATTGCATCGGGCGCTCGAACGCCTCGACAATGACCTTGGAGGGACACGATGAATTCGCTCGAAGAACGCATCAAGACCGGACTTGCCGCCGAAGCCCAGGCATGGCCAGATCCGCCACCACCGGGGGCGATTCAAGCGGCGTCGAGGACGAGCCGTTGGGGAGTCAGCCTCGTGGCTGCCGCTGCGGTGTTGGTCATCGTCGGTGGAGTCGCCTTCGCCAACCGCTCAACCACCACTGAAGCAGAAACGTTCACCCCGGCCGGGCAGACCTCCACGGCCGCGCCCGTCGAGACAGTCGTCGAGCATGCCGTGACGCTATCGGACGGGACCGAAGTTGTGATCAGCATGCCGGTGGCCGAAGGAAGCGATTTCAACGTCATATGGCAAGCGGGGTTGACCGGAGGTTCATCCAACGACCCGTACGCGAACGCGCTCGTTCACATCTGGCTGGATCGCAGCGCCGACGACGTGATGGCGGAGATCGAGGAAGTCAACCGTCTCTCGGGTTCGAGACCTGTGCCCAATAGGCATATTGTTGACCACGATGGCCATGCCTACGACTTCCAGCTTCGCGACTACAGCGACCCGACGCTGCTCCAGGAGTCCCTCGACCGGTGGCTCTCCGTGATCGTTGTCAATGAGCGCTCCGATTCAGTCCTGCCGATCGTCGCAGTCGGTGGCGGCTACGAAGTGGACTACGGACCCGTCTACGGCATCAGTGGCACCTACGTCAATGGCGAGCCGGTCGCGATCAGCATCACCGAAGGCTGCGAAGTCGACACCGACGCTCCTGTCGAATACGCGAACGACACCCGAGCGTCAATCGAATGGTGCGCACTCGACGGCACCGTCGAGGTCTTGGTTGCCGGTAGCCCCGAGTACGTCGAACGCATCAAGACGCTTGACGTTCTACGACTCGCTCCGGGGACATGACAGCACCTCGCACGTAGTGCGGCGGATGCATTCGACCCCGCCCATATTGGGCGTTCCGCTCGGGGAATCAACTTCGCCGCTGTCGGCGTATAGGTGCCGGTACGGGCTGGCCACTGCCGCTGCATGGGCGGCGATTCGTTGTTTGTCGAGATTGCGGTAAACCTTCGGGCTGGTTCGTTGGAGTGTGGAGTGATGACAACAACACAACGGATTGCTGACCCTCCGACGGAGGAGTCGTCCGGGTCGAACCCATTGAGACTGCCGGAACCCTTCGACTCCTTCTACACGCGGGAGTTTCCCCGCATGGTTGAC
>JBLWQS010000329.1:0-2192 GCA_048452705.1 Acidimicrobiia bacterium | reverse complement strand
AACTCGACGGAATCCCACTCTGGAAGCAGAGTCAGCGTGCTCTTCTCGAAGGTGGCATCGACAGGCTCGTCGTCGTTGGAGATGTCGAAGGTGCCGTACCGGGAGGCGAGCGTAGACGCGACTCCGTTGCTGCCGGACTGGCGGCGATCTCCGATCACTCGGGATTCGTGCTCATCCACGACGCAGCACGACCTCTCGTTACTGTGGATCTTGTCAGGGCGGTGATCGGCCGCCTGGTGATCGGTGATGTGGCGGGCGTCGTCCCTGTGGTCCCGGTTCGCGACACGCTCAAGCGGGTAGCAGGGGAGTTCGTGTTGGAGACCGTGGACCGTGCCGATCTCGTTGCCGTGCAGACGCCCCAGGGGTTCGATCTCGAGGCGCTGCGATCCGCCCACGCCGAAGCGGATAGAGACGCCACGGATGACGCCTCCATGGTCGAGGCGGCAGGAGGTGCCGTCGCAGTCGTTGACGGAGACCCTGCCAATCTGAAGGTGACGTACCCGGAGGACCTGGCGGTAGCGCAAGCACTACGATCGGGACTTCATGGTTGACTCACACATCAAGGTCGGTTGGGGATTCGATGCCCACCGTTTTGGCGGCAGCGCACCCGTCGTGCTCGCTGGCGTCGTTGTGGATCCATCCCGAGGAATCGACGCAACGAGCGACGGCGACGTCGTTGCTCACGCCGTGGCAGACGCACTCCTGGGAGCGCTCGCACTCGGCGATATCGGTATGCACTTCCCGTCATCTGACCCCGAGATGCACGGCATTGACTCGATGGAGTTGCTTGCCAGGGTGGTTCGGATCATCGAGGACCGGGCTCATCTGGTCGGCAACGTCGACGTAACCGTTGTCGCTGAATCGGTTCGGATCGGACCCCATCGCGACGAGATGCGCGATCAGTTGGCTGCGACCATGCGGATCGATCGTTCCTCCGTGTCGGTCAAAGCCACGACCACCGATGGGATGGGTTCGATCGGTCGGGACGAAGGCATCGCAGTGGCGGCCGCAGTCACTCTCTACCGCTGAGCGCGTCGACCATCAAACCGGGATTGTCCGTGAAGATGCCGGCGACACCCGCATCGGCGAGGGCCAGGGCGTGAGCGGGATCGTTCACGGTCCAAACGAAGATGTCGAGATCTCCGGCCGCCTGAACGATCTGCTCGGCTCCATCCAATGTTCGGATCAGTGAGAGGTTCGCGGATACGTGTCCTCCGTCGCGAGCCTGTTGGATGGCGACCATCGGATCGAGCCACGACATCGAGAGGAGTCCGGTTCGAATTGCCGGATCGAGGGCCTGCACCATGTCAAGCGCTTGCGTATTGAACGAGGAAACAAGGACCCGGTCACCCGTGTCGTGCTCGGCGATCCAGCGAACCACTCCGGCGGCCACCCGCTGGGCGGGGTCGTAGTCGGCCTGGCCGTAGATGTTCTTGATCTCGATGTTGAGAAGGCCACTCGGTCCGAGTGCAGCCCACGCCTCGTCGAGCGTCGGGACCGAGGGCATCGTCGCCCTGATTTCGCTGAGATCCAGGTCGACGAACGGTGTCGCTTCAGGCGCCGATCGATCATCGTGGAAGATCACGATGGCGTCGTCCCGGGTCCTGCGGACGTCGAGTTCAACGCCATCGGCTCCTTGCCCGATGGCAAGTTCGTACGCCTCAACAGTGTTCGGAGGCACATCCGTCATGGCGCCCCGGTGTCCATAGATGAGCATGGAGCCATGATAGGGAAGGAGAGGACAGCCGACAGCAAACAGCGGACAGCACGATTCGAGAGGCATGGATCCCGATGTCTGGCTGTTGTCTGTTGGCTGTGGTCTGTCCGCTCCAGACCTGTGTTCCACCCGTCCACGCTCGCGCCCCCCATTACCATCCCCACCAATGAGGCTCTACAACACGCTCGGGCGGGAGTTCACCGAACTCCAGCCTCGCGATGAAGGCAAGATTGGGATGTACGTCTGCGGGGCGACCGTGCAGTCGGCACCGCATCTCGGGCACGGCCGTTCCGCGGTCGTATTCGACGTCATCCGCCGCTACCTCGAGTGGCTCGGGTTCGATGTGACCTACGTGCGCAACGTCACGGACGTCGACGACAAGATCATCGCCGCAGCGATCGACGAAGGGGTGTCGAGGGACACCATCGTCAAGCGCGCATATGCCGCCTTCGATAAGGCTCATCGGAGACTGGGC
>JBLWQS010000328.1:0-2194 GCA_048452705.1 Acidimicrobiia bacterium | reverse complement strand
TGCTCCGGTTCGGATCGTGGAGATACACCTTCGCCGTCGGGCCGGTCTTCGGCGTGATCGTTGCACTGTGGGCCACGAGACTCAACGAGTCGCTCAAGCAAAGCGACCGGCGCCCGATCGACGTCCGATCCCTGGCACGGACAGTCCTCTCGATCCTGAGGACTCGAAGAACCCTCGGGAACGCGATCGCCCTGATGGTCATGAGTGCGGCGTTTCTTCCCTATCTGGCGTCTTCTGAGAGGATGTACGGCGAGATCTACGGCCGGGCAGACACGTTCTTCATGTTCTTCGCCGCTAGTGCGATCGTCATGGCCGGATTCACAGTGACATCCATCTGGTTCGTCAGGCGGTTTGGAGCCCGTCGCACCACCGCAGGAGCGATCGTCTTGATGGTGATTGTGGCGACGGTGAACCTGACAGCAACGGTCGTCTCGGACGGTGTTCCTGCTTTCGCGTTCTTCTTCGTAGCAACGACGCTGCTGATCTCGCTGGATACGGTGCTAACACCGCTGTTGACGTCGGGCGCGCTCGATGAGGTCGGGTGGGCGGCAGGAACGGCTGCCTCCACGATCGGCTTCATCAGCCTTACGGGAGGTGCTCTCCTGTCGCCAGTGGTTGATACCGCGATTCAAACGACGGTGACCCCGTTCGCCGCCGGATTCCTCGTGTTCTCCCTCATCGCGGCGCTGTCCGTCGTGTGGGCCAACAAGGGCCACTTGGTCACCGACAGCGCCGCCTGAAACCGGACGGCGAGAGCAGCGCTCGCCTTGAGATACCACGCGCCTTCAGGGCGTTCCCCAGCCTCCGCCGCCTGGTGTGAGGACCCGGAGTCGATCGCCGGGTTCGACCTCGATGGTGCACTTGCCGGGAAGTCGCTCGCGGGAACCGTCACGGATCAACCAGTCTTCGCCGACGGCACCTGGTTCACCACCCTGGAGTCCCCACGGCTGGAGGCGTCTGCGTTCTCCCATGAGAGACACCGTTGCACCCGTGAGGAACTCGATCTCCCGTTCGATCCCTTCACCACCCGGGTAGCGACCGCGACCACCGGACTCGGACCGCAGCCGGTAGGTGACGATCCGGAACGGATAGTGGGCCTCAAGTGACTCGACCGGCGTGTTCTTCGTGTTCGTCATGCCCGTGTGAATCCCCGACTGGCCGACACTTCCCGGTCGACCGCCCTGGCCACCGCCGACCGTCTCGTAGTAGGCGAAGTTGTCGTTGCCGATCAGCACATTGTTCATCGTTCCCTGGCTCGCCGCAGGAACCCGGTCGGGGGCCGCCTGGGCGAGCGCGCCGAGCAGCGTGTCGGCGATCCGTTGGCTCGTTTCCACGTTGCCAGCCGCGACGGCGGCGGGTCGCTCGGCATCGACGATCGTGCCGGGTTGTGTTGTGAGGGTCAGCGGCCGGTAGCAGCCTCCGTTGGCGGGGATGGTCGGGTCGGTCGCAACTCGGACCGCGTAGTAGAGGCACGATCGCGTGACGGCCTGTACGGCATTGATGTTCCCGGCGATCTGGGGAGAACTCCCGGCGAAGTCCGCTTCGAGGTGGTCGCCGTCGATCATCACCGTCGCTGTGATCGGGAGATCTTCATCACCCCACTCAAGGAAGTCGGTGAAGCCGTAGACACCGTCGGGCAGCTCGCCAATGGCTGCTGCCGTCCTCCGTTCCCCGTAGGACAGCAGTGCTGCTGTGACGGCGCTCCATCGGTCGATGCCCTCAGATGAGACGAGTCGTTCGATTCGCTGGGCTCCCGCTTCGTTCGCTCCCATCTGAGCGGAGAGGTCACCGAGGCGTTCGGCAGGTGTTCGCGTGGCATCGAGGAACGGATCGATGAAGGATCCGATCCACGCGCCGTCGCGGACCGCGGGCATGGGCGAGACGACGTGCCCCTCCTGCTCAACCCTGGTGGCGTGGGCCGGCATCGACCCGGGAGCCTCTCCTCCGACGTCGGCGTGGTGAGCGCGGTTCGCCACCCAGGCGACGAGTCGGCCCGCGACGAACACGGGCCAGACGAGGGTGAGGTCGTTGAGATGTGTCCCGCCCTCGTACGGATCGTTTACGGCGAACTGGGTACCCGGTTCGACATCCGTCCCAAACCGTTCGAGCATCGCTGCGACGGACGCCGGCATTGAACCAAGGTGGACGGGGATGTGTTCGGCCTGAGCGAGCATCTCCCCGGTCGGATCGAACA
>JBLWQS010000327.1:0-2194 GCA_048452705.1 Acidimicrobiia bacterium | reverse complement strand
GAGCAGAATCTCGCCGGCACCGCGAGCGGCAGCGGAGCGAACCCAACCCTCGACGTCTCTACCCGTGCGCGTCCGGCCTCCGTGGACGACGACCTCCCAACCGCCGCTCGATCGGCGGGCTGCGTCGACGGCCAGCACCGTGCATTGTGATCCGAAGCGATCGGCCAGCTCTCCGATGAGCTCGGGGCGTCGAACGGCGGCCGTGTTCACCGCGACCTTGTCTGCGCCTGCTTCCAGCAACGCGAGCGCGTCCTCCACCTTCCTGACACCACCTCCAACGGTCAGAGGGATCGACAGGACCTGACGCACGCTTGCCGTGGTTTCCACGGCGTGGCCTCTGCCCTCGGGCGTGGCCGACACGTCGAGGATGACGATCTCGTCTGCTCCCTGATCCTGATACGTGGAGGCCTGGGCGACGGGATCGCCGGCGTCCCTCAGATTCTGGAACCGTATGCCCTTGACGACGCGTCCGTCCTTCACGTCGAGGCATGGGATCAGTCTCGGGGCCGCCATCAGGACCTGCTCTCCGCACCGTCGAGCCAACGGCGAAGCAGATTCGACCCCCACGCTCCGGACAGCTCCGGGTGGAACTGGCAGGCGAGCACGTCGCCACGCTCGATCGCTGAGATGAACTCGCCCCCGTACTCGGTTCGGGCCCCGATCCAACCGTCAGGGACTGTCGAGAGCTTGTAGGAGTTGGCGAAGTACGCCCATCCAGGCTCGAGGAAACGGCTCTGGGAATCCGGTGCTACGCGATTCCATCCGAGTTGCGGCACCGTGAGATCCTGGGGGAGTCGCGTGACACTCTCTGGGATGGCACCCAGCCCGGAGACTTGCGGACTCTCCTCGCTCTTCTCACCCAGAAGTTGCATCCCGAGGCAGATGGCCAGCGTCGGCCTCCCTTCCTCGATCCGATCGACCAGTGCTTCCCGAAGCCCCTGCTCGTCGATGCGTTCCATGGCGGCCCCGAACGTTCCCACTCCCGGCAGCACCAGATGGTCGGCCTCCCTGATTTCGTCGGGACTCTGTGCAGGCTTCGGTTCTGCGTCGAGTCGCCGGAACGCGGCGTTTACCGAAGCGGTGTTGGCGGTACCGGTCGGAACGATGACGACGCCGGTGCTCATGTGAGCGCTCCTTTCGTGCTCGGCGTTTCAAGACCGGTGATCTCTGTGGCCGACCGCAACGCGAGGGCCGTTGCTTTGAATGCCGCTTCGGCCCGGTGGTGGTCGTTGTCGCCCCGGATCAGATCGACGTGCAACGCCATGCGGCTCTCGATCGCGAGGGTTCGGAAGAAGTGGACGATGTTCTCCGTCGCGACATCGCCGATTCTGTCCCGGACGAGGCCGAGATGGACCTCGGGCCAGGGGCGCCCGGAGAGGTCGACGACGGTGCGAACCAGAGATTCATCGAGGGCGGCGTATGCGTATCCGAAACGCCGAATGCCGGACCGGTCGCCGAGGGCCTCCGCTATGCCGCGCCCAACGACGATGGCGCAGTCCTCCACCGTGTGATGGTCGTCAACGGTGATGTCTCCGGTCGCGTTGAGTTCGAGATCGAAACCTGAGTGCTTGGCGAGCGTGACGATCATGTGGTCGAGGAATCCGAGCCCCGTGTCGACGGTGGACAGGCCGTTGCCATCCAACTCGATCCGGCCGCTGATCTCGGTCTCGTTCGTTCTTCGGTCGAGTGTTGCGGTCCTGCTCATGGGAGTAGCTCCTCCAGATCGATGGTTCGGGTGAGGACTCGTGCGGCCTTCGACAGTGTTCGGGCGGCCAACGCTTCGTCGGCGCCCGGGGCGACGACACCGATCGGGACAACGCCAGCAGATCGGGCGGCCTCGACGTCGTCGCGTGTGTCGCCGAGGAGCCAGGAACGTTCGACACCGAGTTCCTTCATCGCCAACTGCACCGGTTCGGGATCCGGCTTGAGCGCAGCGTCTTCCCTGGTCACGAGGGTCGATGTGTCTGCCAGGAGTCCGAACCGTTGGAGTACCTCCTCGGCGTCCTTGCGGGGCCTGCCGGTCACGATGCCGAGGGGGAAGTCTTCAGCCCATCGACGCCACGTGGACGGGTCGACCAGCGGCCGCTCGGTGAACTTGAGACCGGGCCGCCCGGGTCGCCCCTGATAGATCTCTTCGAAGCGGTCGACGACCTCGTCGTATGGGGTCTGCACACCTCTCTCGGTGATGAGCCGG
>JBLWQS010000326.1:0-2205 GCA_048452705.1 Acidimicrobiia bacterium | reverse complement strand
CCGTTCCCGCATCCATACCGTTGGGGAATGTCTCAGGAAGACGCGAACGCCTACGCCCTCAATGAGTTGCGCCTCATGTTCAAGCATGAGGTAGCGCCGGAAGAGATCGCAGCTTTCCTGTTCGAACCCCTCCAAGGCGAAGGCGGCTACTACCCCGCGAGCTTCGAGTTCATGCAGGCCATTCGGGACCTGGCAGATGAGCACGGCATCCTCATGATCGTCGATGAGGTCCAGACCGGGTTCGGCCGGACCGGAGAGTTCTTCACCAGCCAGATCTATGGGATCGATCCCGACATCCTCGTGATGGGGAAGGCCATCGCCAACGGTCTGCCGCTGTCGGCTATCGGCGCCTCCAAGGAACTCTTCGCCAAGTGGGAACCGGGATCTCACGGCTCGACCTTCGGGGGGAATCCCATCTCGTGTGCAGCGGCCGCGGCGGGCGTCGACGAGTTGAAGAAGGTGATCCCCGGTGTCGCAGAGCGTTCAGATCTAGCGTTCACCCGTTTCGGTGATTTGCAGGAGAAGCACCGCACCATCGGTGATGTTCGGGGACTCGGACTCATGATCGGCGTCGAACTGGTCAAGCAGGACCGGGAACCCGATTCAGACGCATTCGGTGTGATCTCGAGTGAGGCCCAGAAGAACGGGTTGTTCATCCTCGGTTGTGGCCCCGACGTCAACGTGATCCGCTTCGTCCCGCCGCTCAATGTGTCGCTCGAAGATCTCGAGGCCGGCATCGACATCATCGACCAAGCGATCACCACCTACGAGTCGTAGCGGTAGTCACTCATACATGACAGAGAGCCGGCACCCGAAGGCGCCGGCTCTCTTGCAGCTTGAAGCTTGTAGCTAGTTCTGCGTCAGCACGCCGCGGAGACGCGGGTACTTGACGGGCTTGTGGGTGTGGCAGAACTCTGCCCGGTTGTAGCGGGAGAGAATGGTCTCACAATCGTCGGTGCCGCAGACGCGGCCTTCGTCATAGGTCTTGGGGCGACGGGATCTGCCCTGGGGACGAGACGCTTTCATGATGTCGGACATGGATTACCTCCGAGGAGATCGATATCGGCTCTGCCGACTAGTCGATGGTGAACGACGCCGACGGGAAGAACCGGGATTTGTTGGCCCTATCCTATTTGCACTATCCCAACATTGCAAAACTGTTTTGCAAATGACCCGTCAATCCGACCGATGGCGTCCGGCGAGGGCCTCGAGACCGCCCTCTCCCGGCCAGAGCAGAGCCCCTATCAGGCCGAGAATCGCCAGCACGGTTACCCAGTTGGGGAACCGCGTGAAGACGGTGGGGCCTGCGCTGCGCATCGCAACATCCCCGTAGAGGACACCCTCGGTGAACACCTCGGTGGTTTCGCCGACTTCGCCGGCCGCTGTGATGAACGTCGATTTGCCCGTGATGGCTGCATGGACGAGATCCTGGCCGATAGCCGCAGCGTTCACTTTCGTCATGTCGATCAGCTGATCCGACGTGGCGGTCTCGCCGTAGGAGCTCTCATTCGTTGCAACGACCATGAGTTGCGAACCGGCATCGGCGATCGCATGGATAGATCTGGGGAAGGCACCTTCGAACGAGATGACCGAGCCCAACTGCCATTGCGTCGGTTCCCCGTCGGTGGAGAGCGTCATCGGGAACACGACTGGTTCGGTGCCGCGAACCATGTCCCTCGGAACTTGATCGAGTTGGGGGATGAATCCCAGCATTGAGCGCAGTGGCACGTACTCGCCGAACGGAACCGGATGTTGCTTGGCGTACTCACCGATCTTGACGCCTTCCGGCGAGTAGAACATGTTGACGTTGAGGAAGCCATCGGGTTCGACGGTTCGGGTGCCCGACACCAGGAAGTAGGCGCCGATCCTTCCCGCCTGAGCGATGATGGCCGCCTTCACGGCGTCGTTGCTCTCAGGGTCGAACGGAGTGCCCGTCGAGTTCTCTGCCCAGACGACGAGGTCTGCCCCGCCGTCCGGGATCGTCTCCGTCCATTCCAGGTGGGATTCGAAGATGCGCTGGTTCTCGTTCTGACAGTGGGTCATGGGGCAGGGTGATCCACCCTGCACGATCGCAACGTGAAGCGGTTGTCCATCCGCTCTCGGCGGGAACAGCATCCCTGCCACGCCAAGCAAGACGATCACGACCGATACGTCGACGAACTGCCTCCAGTTGTCCCGAGACTCCAGAAGCAGCGTGGCCGCCGC
>JBLWQS010000325.1:0-2211 GCA_048452705.1 Acidimicrobiia bacterium | reverse complement strand
GGTCCGCCGGGAGCAACGAGAACAACGTCGATCGGCCGGTCGCCGAGCACGAGACCAACAGACATCCCGCCGCCCCGTTGTCGAAGCAGATCACGTCGAGAAGGATGCGAATGAGGACTATCTCCGGGACCTGGTGCGCCGCTACATCGTCGACGACACCAGCCCGGCCTGGTTGCGACGATCCGAGAGGGTCTCCCCGGCGGATTCGTGTGATCGCTATCCGATGGGGGAGCCCTTCGTTCGAGATGATGGGCGGTACGACCCGCCGCACGACAGAGAGCTCAAGGGGAGCAATGCGAGCCCGCGAGAGTATCCAAGCCGGTGACGTTTCCCCGGGCCCTACCGCGATCTGCGGTGCAAGACGCGGCTCCTTGAGCCTCGCCGGGGCGCCAACCTGTGTGGGCTTGGTCGGTCAAGACCGTGCAGCGTCGGAGGCGGCCTCGTGAACGAACGCCGGTTCCATCCGGCGAATTTCCTGCGCTGATAGTCCGACGTGAGATGCTGCGGCCCGCCAGGCTGCAGTGGCGTCGGAGACCTGTCGGAGAACGCGTACCGCCTCTTCGCTCTCGAGACGGAAGTACGGAGCCACACCAAGGAGAGTGTCGACCCGGGCTTCGGTCTCGCCATCATCGATGGCGGTAGCGAGGTACTTGGGGCCCGGTTCCGGGTCGGGGTTGAGGTCGAAGGCCGGAGAGAGACGCCAGGCTCCGCTGCCGGTGTACAGGAACCCATGGTTCCGCAGATGGTCGTCGGTGTTCGACACCAGCACGTTGAACGCCATGCGCCTCCACAACTGGATGAGGTCCGCCGTAGCGTGGGGGGATCGGTCGCTCACAGCGTCGGCGATCTCGAGGTAGGACCGGGTGTCACCGTCGACTGCTTCGAGCATGGTCAATGCGCTGGAGTACCCGATTCGCTTGTTGCTCGCACTCCGGTCGAATCGGTAGGTGATCAATACGGACCGTCCGGCGACGTGGATCAGATCGGAATCGGGAACGGTGATGCCTGCACTTCGGGCCAGATCGAGAGCGACCTTCTCCCATGCCATGACGTTCCAGGTGTCGGCGCTACTGGACGGGAATTTGGCAATAGCGAGGCGACCGCCTGACGCCAGAACGTGTGTCTTCGGACGAGCACCGCCAAGCGAGCTACCGGCACGTACCAGCCGTTGGAGTTCGGCCACTCCAGCGGCATCGTCTTCGACACGTTTCGCGATGGAGAGAAGCTCGGGGAGGTCGGTGAGAGCAGGTATGCCAGCGTCGTCGGCAGCGACGAATCTTCCAGTCTCGCGATCGCGTAGCCTCAGGGCTCCTTGCCGCAGGTCGTCCCGTACACCGACGAGATAGTCGAACTCGGTGACACGCCGCGGCGTCGTACCTGAGGTGGATGCTCGAAGACGCTCCAAACGGTCGATCAGGCCGCGACCCCAACGGTCGGGCGCAGCGTCCGTGAACGCGTTGAACATCGGCCGACCCTCAGGGGTCTGCAGTCCTCCTGTGACGAGGGGGAGCGCCGGATCCAGTTCGTATGCTTCAACGTCGGCGAGGTAGCCGGAGTCGTATGTGAACGTTGCCGATTCCGTACCGCGCCCATGATGCGTGAACAGTCGCCCTGCCTGCACATCACGGTTCGCTACCGAGACGAATACGTCGATCTCGCTCATCACTCGACGTTCCTGGGTGGGCGGACGCGAATCGGGAGTGCCTCGTCGGCACGAAGCCGTCCGACGTCTGTTTCGTACGGGTCCACCGATTCCACCAACCGCTCGAGCACGCCCAGAGCGCGCGCCACCCGCAGGACGGTGTTCAGCGTGGGTTTTCGACCCGCTTCGAGATTCATGACGGTTCGCCGCTCAACGCCGGCGCGGTCCGCGACCTGCTCGATCGTCAAACGACGGAGCAGACGCCACGTCTTCAGATCCGAACCGATGCGTCGCATCGCTCGTTCCACCGGTCTCGGGGTTGTTGGGGGCGCCATACGAATCTCACTATAAGGTCAACTACAATGTACTATAATACCGATAGTGTGCTCTATGATGTACTTAAAGGCACATCGTGGATCCCACGGCCAACTGAGTTCCCGGTGACCATCGTCCCGGCTCTCCGGTCTACTCCCGGCTGCTTTCATGCCTGGAGTGGCGCGATGGCAGCGGGGTTCGCGGCGTGTGGATGCCGGTTCCTGTCCGGTGCGCGGTCGGTGAGCGGCTGATCG
>JBLWQS010000324.1:0-2213 GCA_048452705.1 Acidimicrobiia bacterium | reverse complement strand
GGAGCTTGCCCGAATCGATCTCGGTGAGTGGGTCGACCCGTCGGCGGGCACCGTCACGTTCGGGGACTGGACCGCGCGATGGACCGAGTCTCGACTACACCTTCGGGATTCGACGCGGGAGCGGGACAACACTTATCTGCGATCCCTCGTGCTGCCCTACTTCGGATCGCGTCAGCTTCGTGGAGTCACCCCGGCCGATGTCCAGAGTTGGATCGCCAAGCTCAGTCGCGATGGGTATGCGCCGGCCACCGTGCAACTTGCCTACGGGCTGTTGTCGATGTCGTTCGCTGCGGCGGCGGAAGCAGGGCTCCTAGCGCGGTCCCCGTGCCGCGGTGTGAAACTTCCGAAGCGGACACGGAGGGAGATGCGATTTCTCGGGATCGATGAACTGCACGAACTCGCCGCTGCGATCGACCCTCGCTTTCGGGTTCTCGTCCTCACCGCGGGCCTAACCGGTGCCCGCTTCGGTGAACTCGCCGCACTGCGGGTCGGAGATCTCAACCTGCTCCGACGGCGTCTCACGATCACCCGGTCTCTCACCGAGGTTCGCGGCGAACTCACAGAGACGGAACCCAAGACCGCAGCCTCACGGCGAACGATCGCTCTGCCGGCGTCGCTCGTAGACGACCTGGCTCGCCACCTGGCCGCTGCATCCCACGACTCCACGGATCGGGTATTCACGTCGCCGGAGGGTGGGCCGTTGCGACGACGCGGCTTCCGACAGCGCTTCTGGATCCCTGCGGTCAAGACCTCGGTCGGCGAGCCATGCCGGTTCCACGACATGAGGCATACCCATGCGGCTCTGCTCATCGCCGTGAACACGCACCCGAAGCTGCTGCAATCGCGGCTCGGTCACAGCTCCATCAAGACGACCCTCGACATCTACGGGCACCTGTATGAACCCCTCGACGAGGTCGCTGCAGACCGTCTCGAGGAGCTGGTACTCGGCGCGATCGCGCACGAGACGCGCACGGAGCGCGCATTGGGACTCTGAACAAGCCGCCCTTGAACAACGAGAAACCCTTGCGATGCAAGGGTTTCTCTTCGGTGGAGGTGAGGGGATTTGAACCCCTGGCCCCTACGTTGCGAACGTAGTGCTCTGCCGGACTGAGCTACACCCCCGGACGAGGCGGGAGTGTATCAGGCAGGGATGCGCAGCGGCAGCCCTATTCCGCCCACTCGACGTCGAATCCAACACGATCAGGATGCGAGTGACCGTTGGCACACGTCACTCGTTCTTCCAATGACTCCTCGATCGGATCGGACTCCACGATGAACACGGGCTTCCCGTTGCTCGATCGAGAACCAACAACCTTCCGGGTTACCTCCGTGGTCCAGACGAGATGAATCTCGGTAGACGAACATACGGGACAGGCCGGTGCAGACATTGGTTTAGTTCCCTCCGAGATCATGTCGTAATCGTTCCTGGACAACAGCCGTCGTCAGATCCGAGCGGCTCCGTTCGATCAGGGATCGTGCCACGTCCGTCGTGCGGCGAAGCCCGGACGTCATGCCATCCGGATAGTCGAGCGATGTCAGAAGGTCGAGAACGGCATCCATCGAGACGAACGTTGCTTCGGCATCTGCGATCCTGCCTGCTCTGAGATAGTCCAACATGCGACGCCGCTGTTCACCGACGGCTTCACCGAGGCCCTTGAGATATGGCACTGAGTGAACACCGATGTCGGCGGGAAGCGGGAGCGGTTCTCCTGCCAGGAGCGCGGCCGTGAGAACTCCTTCGGCGTACTCCTTCACTGCGTCGTAGAAGAAGCCGGCGTGGTAGATGTCCTGATGATCGGAGAGCGGGGCTTCGGCTTCGGCGATCAGTGATCGAGCCTCAGCGAGGAGTTCGTCGGCTCGATCGGTCTCGCCACGGTGGAGAGATCGGATGGCGTTCGCTGAAGTGCGGATGATGATCCGACAGTTCTTCAATGCAAGCTCGCGCGCCGCGTTCTTCTGGTCAAGATCGGAGCGGACAGCTGCTTCAATCGCGGAGAGGTCAGGAGGGCCGCTGTTCACAGGATCAGCCGGCGATGACGCGAACCGTGGGCGGTGCCGCTTCTAGGTCGAGATCTGCTGCGGTCGTGGGTGCCGCAGAGATCGGTGTCGCAATTGGAACTACCGACGCACGGCGCACTGTCTTGGGTTGCCTCGCTGCGAGGATCATGGCCACGTAGCCGCCAACCACCATGTCGACCACGATGGTGACGGTG
>JBLWQS010000323.1:0-2218 GCA_048452705.1 Acidimicrobiia bacterium | reverse complement strand
GATCACCTCGGTCACGTGCTCACCAACGACCCCCGGGGCTTGAATCCCGGCGAGGCGCACTACACGTTCATCGGCAATGAGAACGGTGGAGCGGTCGATGATGCCTACCTGTACTGCATCGGCGAGGACGACTTCCTGCTGGTCGTCAACGCAGACAACCGCGAGAAGGACTGGGATTGGATCGCCGCCCGCGCCCGTCCCGACTCGGAGATGGTCGACATCAGCGACGAGCTCGGGATGATCTCGCTCCAGGGTCCCACGGCAACCGACGTGCTCATCGACGCTCTGGGTCCCATCGAGCTACCCGAGAACAAGCGGAACCAGTTGTGCGTAAGCGAGGCCGACGGTCATCGGCTCATCATCGCCCGCACCGGCTACACCGGCGAGGCGTCGGCATTCGAGATCTTCCCCGAGGCAGACTTCACGGTGGAGCTCTGGGAACGGCTGGTGGCAGCCGGTGGTGTGCCGAACGGACTCGGTGCCCGCGATTCGCTGCGTCTCGAAGCCGGACTCCCCCTCTACGGGCACGAGCTCGGCCTCGATGTCGACGGCAACGACATCCCACTGTTCGCCAACTCGCTGGCAACGTGGGGCGTCCGGGGGTCAGGCGATGGTTTCGTCGGCCACGCCGACCTGGAGCGTCAACGTGCCGAGTACGAACTGATCAAACGCGATGAACTCGACACACCATTCGAGAGCCGCCGGATCACGCACCTCGTCCAGCCGATCGCCGTATTCGACGGCCGCAAGCCGCTGCGTGCCGGATACCGGCTCCTCCTCGACGGCGAGGACGCCGGCTACGTCACGTCGGGTACGAGCGTTCCGTATACGCAATTCGAAGGCAGCGGGATCGACGCCGTGCCTTCGGACGAACAGGGCCTGCGCCCCGTCGGGCTGGCACTCGTCCGTTCGGACATCCGGTACCGATCGGACGTCCCGGTCGTCTTCGAGGTGATCGATGCCCGAGGCCGATCGAGCAATGCCGAACTCGTGCAACGCAACGTGTGGCCAACCGCCCCCTTCGTCCGCCCGTATCCCGGATTCGAAGCGAAGAGATCGGGGGCGGTTCTCGATACCAGTGATCTCCCGGCGAAGGCCGAACTCCTTCGGATCGACAGCGCAGCGAACACCGCCTGGCGGCGCGAGAAGTGCATCAATCTCATTCCGTCCGAACAGACAACGTCGCCGTTCGTCGACGACTTGTGCCGTTCCGATCCGGCGGGTCGCTACAACGAGCACAACCGCCTGAAGGCACTCGGACCGAATGCCGCCGACGTGCGCTACTACCAGGGCACCGGCTTCATCACGGAGAAAGAAGAAGACCTCAAGGCGGCGCTGCGTGCGTTCTTCGGATGTACACAGGTCGAACCGAGAGTGATCAGCGGCCAGATGGCCAACGACTCTGTCTACGACGCCCTGAAGCAGTTCCGCAACCGGTTCCACAGCCGGCAACCCCACCAGCCGCTCAGTCGCGTGCTCGTCCACGATCTGAACAAGGGCGGCCATCTGAGCGCGCAGATCGGCGGGGCGCTCAAGAACTACGTCGCCATGGACCCGCGCACCGAGCGGCCAGCCGTTGAGCACTTCCCCATGCGGGATGACCTGCCGTTCGCCATCGACGTCGAAGCGACCAAGGAACTGATCGCCGAGACGAACCCGACACTGATCGTCTTCGGTCGCAGTGTCATCATCCACAAGGAACCCGTCGCACCGATCGCCGCCTTCGTTCATGAGTTGTACGGCGTTGACAACCCTGATCGCCCGCTGATCATGTACGACGGGGCGCACGTGCTCGGGTTGCTCGGCCCGTACTTCCAGGACCCGCTTGCCGAGGGTGTCGACGTCGTGACCGGTTCGACCCACAAGAGCTTCTTCGGACCACAACGCGGCGTGATCCTGAGCAACATCGATCCTGGTTCACCGTTCGAGGGCTTCTGGCGCCACGTTGAATCGCGAACGTTCCCCGGCCACGTGAGCAACCACCATCTCGGCACGTTGCTCGGGATGCTCGGAGCGACGTACGAGATGCTCGAGTATCGGGATACCTACCCACCGCAGGTCATCGCGAATGCGAGGGCGTTCACTGCGGCGCTGCATGCGCAAGGCCTGACCATGGAGGGTGACCCC
Organism: Acidimicrobiia bacterium; assembly: GCA_048452705.1. GTDB lineage: Bacteria > Actinomycetota > Acidimicrobiia > Spongiisociales > UBA5794 > JAHEEL01. Next base: position 91 of record JBLWQS010000323.1, on the reverse strand, counting down.
GCCAACGGCTACACCGACACGCACCAGGTGGTGTTGCGGGTGTCGCGAGCACAGGGCATCGGACTCGCCGAGATCCTGGAACAGAACAACG
>JBLWQS010000322.1:0-2229 GCA_048452705.1 Acidimicrobiia bacterium | reverse complement strand
AAATCGATGGAGAGCTTCCACATCTCATCGCGCACGGCTCTCGAACGCAACGGATGAAGCCATCGACGCTTGATCGAGGAAAGAGAGACGTCCGTGGTCATTCGATGCCACTCATCGATCGCTCCCTGGTCGATCGACGGCAGCGACGCGGCCGCATCAGCGACGGCTCGGGAGAAGACGGCGTCCGCTGCAACATCGGCCGCAACGTCGCTGATCGCTCGATCCGTAGCCTCAGCCACCATGGCCGCTATCGAGGGAGCGGCGACACTCCAATCTTCATCCGCAGTTGCCACGAGCTGCCGACGGTCGACTCGCGCCCGCGAGAATGCGTCGTCGGCCTTTCCGACAACGACCCGGGATGCGACAACGCGCTCTTCGAGAACTCCGGCGACGTCGTCGGCCAATGCCGCACACCGTGTCGCCGCCGCACGATCCCGCTGGTCGATGAGAGCGTCGCGGTTGCGAACCATGTCGTCGAGATGGCGCCGAAGATCGGCGGCATCGCCGCCCACGACGACGACGTCGACGGGAGTTCCGAGCTTCAATTCCGCATCCTCAACGAGCCCATCTAATCCGGACGGTTCCGGTGAGTCGGCCGAGAGCACGACGAGTGTCGGAATGCCCCGGTCATGGACGACGGACAGGAGCATCTCGGTGATCGCGTCGGCATATCGCTCAGGAGATGTCACGAAAGCCACGGCATCGACGAGGTCGAGCACTTCGGAGACCGCGTCCGGGTAGTGCTCAGCGGCCGGTGTGTCGACGAGAGCTAGCTCATCCAGAGGTTCCGAATCGGAGATCCTGGTGCCGGGAAGATATGCGGTGTCGACGGCGCCCCATACAGCGACTTCAGTGGTGGTCGGACGCAGCGGCCCGGCCGTGACCACTCTCGCATCGGCAAGGGCGTTGACGATCTCTGATTTTCCAACACCCGAGGCGCCCACGATCGCGACGATCAGTCCGTCACTGGACCCGGGTCTGGCAACGAGGCGCTCAAGGGGTTGTAGTGCCGGCGCTGCCACGCCCGGATCGAGCGCAGAGAGCAGAGCGTGAAGGTGTCGAGCTGGCTGACGATCCATAGGACCCGTATTGAAACACACTGTGGTCCCTGAGCCGTGAGTTGTGGGTTCTAAGCAGTGGGCCATGAGCAGATCGATTACGGGATACGGGCTACGGACTACGGATTACGCCACTGACGGCGGCCAAAGATCTGATCCTTCCGGGTCTGCGTTGTCGCGGGAGGCCAGGAGTTCGAAGTCTTCGTAGGGGTAGACGGAGAGGACGACGTCGAGGGGGATCTGGAACCAGGGGCCGTTGGGGTCGATCTGTGTGCGATGTGCCCGCAAGGCGTCACGTGCCCGTTCCACATACGGTCCGACCTCGATAACCGTGAGGGGAGGATCAACAGTATCCGGCCCGATCCGTTCGATCCATCCGCTGTACGGGGACTCCAGACCGCGCGATGCCATCGCCTCGCTGAGCGTGCGCAGCCTCCGGAGCGAGAACACCGGCGCGTAGAGCCGATCCGTAGCCCACGGATCGCCGGAAGCCGGGAAACGGGCAGGATCGGCGGCCGCTTCGAAGACGGCCGTGGAGAGGTCGTGGATACGCAGATGGTCCGGGTGCGGATACCACTCGTGATTGTCGTAGCCGAGGATGATCTCCGGGCGCTCGGACCGAACGATCGCGACGAGGCGCTCCAGGATCTCGTCGAACGGGGCGTTGACGAACGCGTCCGGATGGCGGTTGTCATCGCTCCCCGCCATCCCAGAGTCGCGGTAGCCCAGCATCACGAGGTCGTCGTATCCGATGATGCGGGCGGCGTCGCGAAGTTCGGAACGCCGAACCACCGCCAGGTCGTTGTCGGCCACGGCGGACTCAGCCTCCGTGTTCAGGATCTCCCCGGCCTCTCCTCCGGTTGCTGTGATGAGAACCGTTCGAACCCCGAGATCGTGATACCGCGCAACCGTCGCTGCTCCCTTGCTCGACTCATCATCCGGATGGGCATGGAGGGCAACGATCGTTCTCGGCATCCATGCAGTCAACCACACGGAGAGGCTCAGCGACCGCCGAGTATCTCAACGGCGGTGGTTCCTTCAGAGCATCCTTCGTGCGGTCCCGTCCGTCGCGCAACGTCGCTGCGTTCACCGGACGGTACGTCGGGAAACAGCATCAGCGACTCCGACTCCATGCCAGAAATGCTTACAGGCCAAGGGTTGCAGGCACTTT
>JBLWQS010000321.1:0-2236 GCA_048452705.1 Acidimicrobiia bacterium | reverse complement strand
GATGACACTCAACGGCGCGGTTGCATTTGGTGCGGCGCTCGCCGGCGGTGCGGTCGCCGGGCCGATGGGGGCGTTCGTGGCCCTCCCCGTTGCAGCGCTCATCATCTCACTCACGTCGAACTTCGCGAAGAGCTACGAGGTCGTCTACAACCCCGAAGACCTGAAGGAAGCAGCAGAGATCGCAGAGGGAGAAGCGACCGACGCCGACTGACCCTGTAGGTCAGTCGGCGGCATTCTCCTGGGCTCCGACAAGCGCTCGTTGTGGTGCGACGACTGATTCCACGGGTTTGGCCCTCGCCGTGCTGTGTCTGCGGATGGCTTTCTCGGTCTCGATCACTGCCAGAACGACGAGAGCGAGACCGATCGAGATGAGCCACTCGTAGCCGCTGAGCGATTGGGTCATCAGGAACCGCTGGAGAAGGCTCCACTCCGTTGCGATCAAGGTCAGGGCAGCAGGGATGGCGAGGATGCCGAGCGCCTTGAGGATCGGTGCCGTCAGCCCCGATCCCGGGTCCCGGCGGATCGAAAGGCCGCTGAGCAGCGTTCCAATCGACATGACAACGAATGCCATCGTCATCGATGCCGTCGCCTCCGTAGCACTCGGCGTGTCGGGACCGAAGACGAGGGGAGCAGCCGTCATGAGGAACAACGCACTTCCATACGTGGCCCACCGGACCATCTCGGACCTGTTGGCGAGCACCTTCTTGGGATCTCGCGGAAGTCGATTCATCAGATCTGGATCGACTCTCTCGAGGATGATGACGATCACAGGAACACCGGCGATGAGGAAGTTGAGCCACAGCACCATGATCGGGGTCAGCGCCACACCCGACGCGATATTGAAGATGCTCGCTGCCAGGAACAACATGACCAGCGACAGCAGTTGTGACATCTGGTACCGCACGTACAGGGCGATCTTCTGATAGATGCTTCGGCCCAGTTCGACGGCGTGTACGAGTGTGCCGAAGTTGTCGTCGGTGAGAATCATCTTGGCGGCCTGCTTGGTGACCTCGCTGCCGCTCCCCATCGCCACGCCGATGTCTGCCTGCTTCAACGCTGCGGCATCGTTGACGGCGTCCCCCGTCATCGCTACGACAAGGCCCTGACTCTGCATGAGTTGCACAAGGCGGAGTTTGTCCTCGGGGGCCACCCGGCCGAATACGTGCAGATCGGGAAGTCGTTCCAAGACCTCTTCGTCAGAGAGGTTGCGGAATTCGACACCACTGATCGCTCCCGGACCGAGACCGAGATCCTTCCCGATCGCGAGCGCCGTCGTTGCATGGTCCCCCGTGATCATCCGCACGTCGATGCCGGCATCCGCCGCAACACTGACCGCTTCCTTGGCGGACGGGCGCAACGGATCGATGATTCCGAGGAGTGCACCGAATCGGAGGTTCTCGACGAAGGCCATCGGATCGTTCGTCGCTGCGGCTACATCGCTCTCGTCGATGAAGCGTGCTGCGAACGACAGCACGCGAAGACCCTCACTCGCCATCCGGTTGTTCGCAGCGCTGATCTCCTCGCGCGCGGCGTCGTCCATAGTCGTCGCGGACCCTTCAGGTCCGGCGACCTTGGTGCAGCGGGCGAGCACGATGTCCGGCGCCCCTTTGACGAGCATCACCGAACGTGTTTCGCCTCGAACCGGCAGGTGATGGATGGTCGCCATGAACTTGTAGGCGGAGTCGAATGGAACCTCCGCTTCTCTCGGGTACGTCCGACGCGTCTCCACGGCGTCAACCCCGAGCTTGGCGGCCAAAACGACAAGGGCGGCCTCAGTTGGGTCTCCGATGACGGCGCCGTCGTCACCGACCGTTGCATCACTGTCGAGAGCGAGACCGTACGCGAGAGGCGTCAAGTCCGGGGTGGGTGCGCCTGCAACGCCGAGGACCGATCCGTGCTTGTCGTAGCCGACTCCTTCAACCGTGAGCCACTGCTGGTTGGTGTAGACGAGATGCACCATCATCTCGTTCATCGTCAACGTGCCCGTCTTGTCGGTGTTGATCGCACTGGTCGAGCCAAGGGTTTCGACGTCGGTGAGGTTCTTGACCACGGCTTTCGCTTCGGCGAGTTGCTTCGAGCCGTATGCGAGCATCGCCTGGACGAAGGTCGGGAGGCCCGTCGGAATGGCAGAGATCGCCATGGCCGTGCCGAGGAGCAGCAAATCGCTGGTCTCGAGGCCGCGCGCCATCCCGATCGCGATGATGACGGCCACCGCACCCCAGGCGATGAAACCGAG
>JBLWQS010000320.1:0-2281 GCA_048452705.1 Acidimicrobiia bacterium | reverse complement strand
CAGAGCGACGTGCACGAGATACGAGTCGCCGGGGGAGGCGCCGCGAGTCCGGTGTGGCTCCAGATACTCGCCGACGTGTTCGGCGGAGATGTCCGCACCGTCGACGTGCCCGAGTCGGCCGCCTACGGCGCAGCCCTCCTTGCCGCTGTGGGTACTGGAACGTATGAGACGGTCGGAGATGCCGTCGCCGCGACGATCCGGACGGGAGCGCAGTATCAGCCCGGCCCCAGCGCGGCCCGGTACGAGGACATGTACGGCCTCTACCGAAGTCTCTACCCGGCCCTTCGCGAAATCTCCCACCAACTAGGGATTCTCGAGCAGGCCCCGACCGGGTAGATCCAGGCAATCGAGAACCGCTCCGCTCTCCATCAGACATGGGTGATCGAGGTCGGTGGGCCAACCCGTGAACCAAGTATCGGGCACCGCTCTACCATCCGAGCCATGGGAAGTCTCGGCACAGGCGAAATCCTCGTCATCGTTCTCGTTGCGCTGATCGTCTTCGGCCCTCATCGCCTGCCGGAGATAACCCGGAAGGCCGGAGAGTGGCTCGGCAAGGCACGCGAGATGACGCGGGCGGTCACAGACACGATCGACGCCGAGTACGGCGAGATAACCAAACCAATCAAGGATCTCAAGGGCGAGTACGACGCAACGATGGGTGACGTGAAGGGCATCGCGTCATCTGTCACCGACATGTCGTTCGATCTGGCGGAACCCGAGAGGCAGACGGAAGACGGGCCGATCGGTACACCGGACAAAGCTTCCCCGGACGACGACGATGAAGCTTCCACGTCTGGCGAAGAGTCCTCGTGACGTCGGGATCGATGCCGCTGATGAGCCATCTGCGGGAGTTTCGTTCGCGCCTCATCAAGGCGGTGGTAGCCGTAGCGCTGGGCACAGTCATCGCGTTTGTGTTCAACGAGGAGATCCTCGACCTTCTCGCGAGGCCGTATCAGGTAGCGGTTCCGCATGGACAACTGGCGTTCTTCCGGCCGACCGAGGCCTTCGCGACGGTGATGCGCCTGAGTCTCTTCGGCGGTGTGATCCTGGCGTCGCCCGTCATCCTCTATCAACTGTGGCGGTTCATTGCCCCGGCGCTCAGTCCGAAGGAGAAACGATGGGCCTATCCGATCACGGCAGTGTTCGTCTTCCTCTTCCTCGTGGGCATCGGGGTCGGCTATGTCGCTCTCGAGCGAGGACTCGGATTCCTTCTCGAATTCGGCGGTGACACGCTGACGCCGATCATCGGCGCCGACTTCTATCTGAAGTTCGCGACCCGATTCATCCTTGCCTTCGGCCTGGCCTTCGAGTTCCCCGTGTTCCTCTTCGCTGCCGCTGCCGTTGGCGCCGTCAATAGCAAGATGCTCCGAAGCAACCGCCGGTGGGCGCTCCTCATCATCCTTGTCGCGGCAGCGTTCATCACTCCGTCGGGAGACCCGATGACACTGATGCTCCTGTCGGTGCCCCTGTACATCCTGTACGAGCTAACCATCCTCGCGATCCGTTGGGTTCTCAGGAAGTGAGCTGGGAGCGAGTCCGTACTGAGTACTGAGTACTGAGTACTGAGTACGGCGCCGAAGGCGCCCACGGATTACGGACTACGGTCCTCAAGATCCATGTCGCTGATGAGCAGCGCGACGTGTAGTTCGAGTCGGCGGGTGGGGTTGGTGAGGAACGGACCGAGCAGTTGCTCGAGTTGGGACATTCGGTAGCGGACCGAGTTGTAGTGGTAGTGCAACTCTCTGGCCGTCTTCGCAACGTTCAGATTCGTATCCAGCAGGACCGCGAGTGTGCGCCTGAGTTCGGCCCGGCCTTCGGAGGGCTCGTACAGCTCCCCAAGAGCCTCTTTCGCGAAGTCTCGCAATAGACCAGGGTCGACCTCGGCGAGGAGACGGAAGACGCCGAGATCGGCGAACTTGCCGGCTGCCCCGATGCCCTTGATGGCTCTCGTTACCCGGGTCGCCATCCGGGCCTGATCCCATCCTTTCAGGAGATCCGCGGGGCCGTCGACGTTGCTCGAGATGCCGGCGGACCAGGTTCCCACCACGGATCGGGAAATCACTTCGGATGTGGCTTCAGCTGCCGTTGTCGCAGCGTCGTGACCGGACGGGCCCTCGGTCCCGACGACGGCAACCACGCTCCCATTGATGATGGCGTGCGGAGCGTGGAGGCCCCGGGCACGGAGCGACCAGCCCAGCGCATCCCTCACCCTTTCGAGATGGGGGGAGGCATCGAGAACGGCGGGTGAGAGGCTCACCACGGCGGCAGGGAACTTAATGCT
>JBLWQS010000319.1:0-2282 GCA_048452705.1 Acidimicrobiia bacterium | reverse complement strand
GCCCAACAGACGAAGACCCAGCGAAGGACTCGGTGCCGAGTGCCGAGGACCGAGTACCGAGTACTCCCGACGAGGTCGGGTCCGACGCCGTCGCCGTCGATCTCTCCGACTTTTCTGCTGCTTGGCCGGTCATCGTTTCGCGGATCCGAACGGATTTCGGTGCTCGTCGCCACGCGTTCGTGAAGGTCGCCGAGCCACGATCGGTCGAGGGTTCGGTCGCCGTACTCACGATGCCATCACACCAGCACTTCCATCTCGAGCAGTTGAACGCCGACGATCAGTTGCGCAGCGCACTCGAAGCCATCGCTGCGGAGATCCTCGGAAGCACTGTCACCCTCCGCTTCGTTTCGGACGACGCACCCGCAGCGGGAGAGCCCAAAGTCGTCGACGAACCGCTGGTCCGGGCGCCCGAGAAGGACGATCTTGAAGAAGGCAGCGATCCCGAAGACCCCGTCGATATGATCGCCGGCATGCTCGGCGGGAAGATCGTCGAGGAGTGACGATGCGCCTCGGAATCGACCTCGACGGTGTCGTCGCAGACTTCAACACCGGTTGGGTGAACCGGTACAACGACGAATTCGGATCGAACGTGAGCAGCGACCAGGTCGACTCGTGGGACGCCATGGGTGACCTCACCCATTTCGAGTCCATGGGCGCCTTCTGGAGATGGGCGTCGAGGGGCACCCACGGTTCGGTGTTTCGCCATCTCGAGACCTACCCGGGTGCCGTCGAGACCCTCACGCGCCTGAGCAAGCGTCACGAGATCGTGATCATCACGGCGAAGCCCGATTGGGCCGTCCACGACACGTTCGCGTGGATCGCTGATCAACGCATTCCGACCCGCGAACTCCACGTCACCGACGCCAAGTGGCGGGTGCCGTGCGACGTCTACCTCGACGACTCTCCCCGTCAGGTGATCGAACTTCACACGAACCGCCCTGAGGCGACGGTGTGCCGGTTCGTGCGACCCTGGAATGAACCCGTTCCCGGCACGCGAGAGATCCACGACTGGGCCGGGTTCGAGGCACTGATCGACAGCCTCCAGAGTTGACCCGGTTCGGCATCGCGCTACGCACGCGAGTATCCTGGGCGCCGACGACAAGGGCGCACACCGCGCCCCATCGACACAGGAGAGACAATGAGGAAGATTTCCTTTATCGTCCTGGCCCTTGCCTTTGCGCTGGTGGCTGCCGCGTGCAGTTCTGACAGCGAAGAGACGACGACCACGGCGGCACCAGCTGAGACAACAACAACCGCAGCGCCAGAGACGACAACGACGGCAGCGCCAGAGACAACGACGACCGAGGCTGTGGTCGAGATCGGCACTGCAGACAACCCGATCAAGGTTCTGTTCGTTCCGTCAGTGAGCGCGGAAGAGATCATCGCCGGTGGCGAGATCCTCCAAGGCGTGCTCGAAGAGGCGACGGGCCTCGTCTACGAGGTCAGCGTCCCGACGTCCTACGCCGCGACGATCTCAGAGATGTGCGCATCTCCGGACAACACCGTCGGGTTCATCCCTGCGACTGCCTACGTCATCGGCAACGATGAGTGCGGCATCGAAGTCGCCATGAAGTCACTGCGCTTCGGGTTCACCGAGTACTGGGCCGAGTTCATCGTCCCTCGTGACAGCGACGCAACGACCCTCGCCGACCTCGCCGGCAAGAGCTGGGCCTACCCGGACGTCGGTTCGACCTCCGGCTTCCTGGTGCCGAACGGCATGTTCCTGACGGACGGTATCGAGCCGGGCGAGACGGTAGAAGCCGGCGGTCACTCTGCGGTCGTCAAGGCCGTGTACAACGGTGAAGCCGACTTCGGTACGGTGTTCTTCAGCCCGTCGATCGACGCAGACAGGAATGTCATCTGGGACGGGACGACGGCAGGCGCAGACGTGCCGGACGACCTGGTCGACAGTTGCGTCCTCGACGCCGACGGCGACATCGAGTGCAGCGGTGTGTACCCCCGCGACGCGCGACGGAACATTCGCGAAGAGGCTCCGGACGTGATCCAGAAGATCAGGATCATGGAGCTCTCGCAGCCGATCCCGAACGACACCGTGAGCTTCGCTCCGGCCGTTCCAGAGGAAATCAAGCTCAAGATCGTGACAGCGCTCGCCGATTTCGCGGCGAACGACCCGGACGGATTCGCGACTGCGTTCGATGCCTACTCATGGAGTGGCATCGCGTTGACCGACGATTCCGAATTCGACTTCATCCGTCTGCTGGTCCAGGAACTCGGACTCGACACGGGCGACCTCTAGAAACAGCCGACTTGAACCACCAAGT
>JBLWQS010000318.1:0-2287 GCA_048452705.1 Acidimicrobiia bacterium | reverse complement strand
CCGAGAACAGCGAGGAAGGCGACACCGACGACGAGGGTCGGTAGAACGAATGGGATCAGTGTCAAGGATCGGAACAGCGATCGACCCGGGAATCGGTAGCGGGCGAAGACGTAGGCGGCGGGGAGTCCGAGAGCGACGGTAAATACCGTCGACAGGAACGCCTGCCAGAGTGTGAACCATGCGACAGACCGCATGGTCGGATCCGTGATGACGTCAACGAACGCCGAAGTAGCGAACCGACCGTCAGGAACGAGGCCGGTGTACAGGATCGTGACCAGCGGGTAGACGAAGAAGTACGCCAGGAACAACGCGGGGATCACAGCGAGCAGCAGGATCCACGGTCTCGTCCTCATCGAACCACGGTGGCCCACTCGGCGAGCCAGCGCTCCCGGTTCTCGTCGATCAGTGCGGGATCCATCACCCGCGAATCGGTCGGGATGACGGCGTAGTCGACGAACACGTCGGGGAGGGGAGTGTCGCTATTCGCTGGAAACACGAACATGTTCAGCGGCATGTCCTGTTGGAAGGTGGTCTCGAGGAGGAAGTCGACGAGTTGCTTCGCAGCCTTCTCCGCTTTCGTTCCGTTGAGAATCCCGGCGTATTCGACCTGGCGGAAGCAGCCATCTTCGACGATGGTGGTGGGCGCGGTAGCGAGATCACCGAAGTAGACCTCCGCCACCGGTGAGGTGGCGTACGAGACGACGATCGGGCGGTCCCCTTCGCCGGAGCCACCGGAGAACTCGCCGTAGTAGGCCTGATCCCATCCCGGAACGATCCGGACGTCGTTGGCGACGAGGTCTCGCCAGTATGCCTGCCAGGGGTACTCGCCGTCTTCTCCGAATGTGGCGATGGTGGCGAGGAGGAAGGCGAGGCCCGGTGACGAGGTGGTTGGGTCCTCGACAACGAGCGTTCCCCGGTATGCGGCGTCGGCCAGATCGACGAGTCGGTCTGGGGATTCGAGGTCAAGGCTTGCGAGTCCGTCCGGATCGACGTTGAGACAGACGTCGCCGAAGTCGATCGGTGTCACCGGATCGTCCGGGACCCTCAGACCCCTCGGCACGGTGTCGATCGCCGCGGCCTTGTGGGGTATGAACAGGTCTTCGTCGATCGCTCGGGACAGGAACGTGTTGTCGATCCCGTAGAGGACGTCGGCCACCGGGTTGTCTTTCGTAAGAATCGCCTGGCTCACCATGGCTCCGGCGTCAGCGGACTGGAGCACACTCACCGCGATGCCGGTCTCTTCAGTAAACGCTTCGAGCACCCCGTCGGAGACTGCGAAAGAACCGTGCGTCATCAACACGACCTCACTGCGCTCCGCGTCGTCGGTGCTACAGCTCGCAACGGCGAGAACGATCACCGCGATCAGGACTGCGCGAAGGATGCGGTTCATGGTCAACTCCATTCGTGAACGACGAGAAGTGTGCCCGACTCGACCGACACGGTTGCCGGTGTCGATTCGATCACGTTGCTGATGCCCCGCGTTGATCCGGCCGGCAGCACTTCATCGCGAAGCCCCCATCGCAGGCCCTCAGTGTTGATTCCCGAGACGTCCATCGAAGCAGGAACCAGCGAGAGACCGTCGCCCGCTCGACCGTTGACGATCGTGGGGTGTCCGGGCACGCAGCCGAAGATCTCTGTCAGGCCGTCGGTCCACGTGATCTCGTCGACGAGTGTCGCGGTGGTCGCGAACAGCCCCATGGCGCCGAGGAGGTGATCAAGGCGACCCGTGTGCGCCCCGACGATCAGGAGCTTCCGGGCTCCGAGTGTGATGAGGGCGGTGTCGATCGCGAGTTCGAGATCTGTGTGATCCTTGTTCGTCGGATGCGTCTCCGTACGCGCACCGTGGTCGACCGCCGCGGCAAGAATCGATGGGTCGACCGAGTCCATATCGCCGATGACGAGGTCAACGGCGATCGTGAGGTCGGTGGCGTGGTGTAGCCCACTGTCGGCTGCGATGACGTAGGCATCGTCGGGGAGAACGATCTCGCGATCGGTCGCGAGCGGCTCTCCTCCCGAGAGGATGATCACCTGGTTTGAGGGCTGTTCCACGAGCTTCCTCCGCTGGCATGATCCAGATCAGGTTCCGCGGGTCAGCGACATTCGCAGCGATGCTGCACCGGCCGCCCTCTCAGTTCGGCGTACCCGAACTCCCCGGAGTGGTGACACCATGATAGCCGGTGCCGGGGGCCTGGACAGAACTTGGTACGTAGTCCGTCATACGTATGGCGTACTGCTGCCTGCCGTGACCTGGATCAACCAACCCCGCTCATTCCGGACGTGTCAGAAA
>JBLWQS010000317.1:0-2290 GCA_048452705.1 Acidimicrobiia bacterium | reverse complement strand
CAGCCACCATCGCCACCGCCGACCACCGCCTCGAGATCCGTCACCAAGGCGAAGCTGTCAAACGATTCGACTACCCCATCACCCACCCAGTCATCGACCCCTACCACCCACCATCCACCCAAAGCCTCCTCCACCACGTGTAAACGATGTCCTGGCGGCGCTAGACGCTCTACAAACCGGAAACGATGTCCTGGCGGTTCCCCGTAGTCCGTAGTGTCTTTCTACTTTCTACTTCCTACTTGTAGCTCACAGCTCAAAGCTCACTCCCCTTTTTGAGTCCACGCTCAAAGTTGGGGTATCATCTCCGGACCCCATGCAAGGAGCGGTAACGTCATGAGAATCGCGGTCTGTGTGAAACAGATCCCAGATCCGGCAACGCCCTACGACCTGGACCCGGAGACCCATCGTGTGGTTCGTCCGAACGACCAGGTTCTCGACGACACCGACCGGTTCGGTGTCGAGGTTGGGCTCCAACTCGCCGAAGGAGACGACGGATCGGTCACGTTGTTCTCGATGTCCCCATCCGGTTCCCTCCAGGGGATCCGCCAAGCGCTGGCAATGGGCGCCGACAAGGCCGTCATCATTGATGACGAAGCCCTTGCCGGATCTGACGCCCTCACAACGTCGAGGATCCTCGCCGCAGCCATCGACAGAGAAGGATTCGACCTCGTCGTCGCCGGCACCGAGTCCACCGATGGTTCGAGCGGCGTTGTTCCCCAACAGATCGCTGAACTCCTCGACGTTCCGTCGCTGACATTCGCTCGCAAAGTCGAGGTCACCGACGGCGGCATCCGTGTGGAGCAGCAGACAGCGGGTGGCTACGACGTCGCTGAAGCGCCGCTCCCCGCCCTGTTGGCCGTCACCTCCGGTGTCGTGGAGCCTCGCTACCCCACCTTCAAGGGGATCATGCAGGCCAAGAAGAAACCGATCGACATGGTGACAGCCGCCGATCTCGGATTCACCGCCGACCAGATCGGTGACGCCGGTGCCGGACAGAAGATCACCTCGGTGACCGTGGTTCCTGCCCGTGAAGCGGGAGAGATCGTCGAAGACGACGGAGAGGCGTATCTCAAGATCGTCGCCCTCCTCGAGCAAGCGAAGGTGATCTGATGACGACCTGGATATTCAGCGAAGAGATCGACGGACATGCATCCGCCTCCGCTCTCGAGCTCCTGACCAAAGCCAGGACGTTCGGAGACACCTCGGTGTTCCACATCGGCGCGGGATCGGATGCCGCGTATGCCGAACTCGGGGCTCATGGGGCCACGAAGGTGTACCACCTCGCAACAGGTGACCGGCTTCCGGGCGCTCCTGCAGCAGCCGCTTTCGCAGCGCTCGCTGAGGAGCACGGTGCCGAACTAATCATGTTCGGCATGGGGAACACCGACCGCGATGTCGCTGGGCGACTGTCGGCACGGATCGGCAAACCTGTTCTCGGGAACGCAGTCGACGTCACTGTCGATGGAGCCGTGAGCGTCACCAGCGAGATCCTCGGCGGCATGCAAGCCGTCGTAACAGAGGCATCCGGATCCGCTCCGGCGCTCGTGCTCGTTCGCTCCAAGGCCTTCCCGGCCGAACCATTGGGAGAGGGCGTCCCCGAGGTCACTCCGGTCTCGATGCCCGATCTCGGCCATGCGGGGTCCGCTGTCATCACCGAGTCCCACGTCGAAGAGAGCGAGGGACCGGATCTAGAGGTGGCTGGTGTCGTCGTGGCCGGAGGCCGTGGCGTCGGTAGCGCAGAGAAGTGGGCCGTTGTCGAAGGACTCGCCTCACAGCTCGACGCAGCCGTCGGAGCGACCAGGGCCGTCATCGATGCCGGATGGGTTCCATCGAGGCTCCAGATCGGCCAGACCGGCAAGACGGTCAAGCCCGACGTCTACATCTGCGCTGGCGTGTCCGGTGCGATGCAGCACCTCGTCGGCATGAAGGACTCCGGCACGATCATCGCGATCAACAAGGACGCCGAAGCCCCGATCTTCGCCGTAGCCGACCTCGGCATCGTGGGAGACCTACACGCCGTGGTTCCAAAGCTGACGGAAGCATTGCAGAGCCGGTAGTCGGTCGTCCGTAGTCCGTAGTCCGCACTCATGTCCCCTCGCCGCCAGGCGGGGGGACGTGTTTGCGCGGCACTGACAGGGCACCGAAGCGAACGGTTCTCTTCCTCCCCCTCAGGGGGAGGTGGCGCCCGCCAGGGCGACGGAGGGGGTCAAAACGGTCACCAACTACCAAACGCGCGGCATCAATCTGTCTCCTCGGCCGGAGGACGGGGGGACGCGGAGGAGCGCCAGCG
>JBLWQS010000316.1:0-2300 GCA_048452705.1 Acidimicrobiia bacterium | reverse complement strand
GGCTCATTCGCGCGTACTGCTCGAGGAAATCCGGAGCGGTAGCGGTCTTCCTCGAGAGCTTTCCGGTCGCGATGAAGTCCTTGCGCTTGAGATCCTCGACCAATTCATGATCCGGAGGGAAGCCGCGCGGCGGACGCTTCAACGATTCCCCTTCGAGCGTGTAGATCGCGGCGAAATCTGAATCACTCAACGCACCTACCCAATCCTTCGGTCGATCAACGATCGCTTCTCGGATGGCGAGTGCCGACCGACCGTCCGGTCGCCAGATTCCCACACCCGCGAAACTCCCGGTCGGATCGAGGTGGAGATAGAACCCGGGAGCGTGAACGTCCCTGGCCGCTTCGTGCCGGAACTGGATCCCGAGATGTGTCTTGTACGGCGTCTTGTCCTTCGAGAATCGTGTGTCCCGATAGATCCGGAACAGAGATCCGCCGACCGTGCGGTCGTCGGCAACGAAGTGGGGGCTGATCTCATGGAGATACGGTTCAAAGTCCCTGATGAACTGCAGTCCGGCGTCCTTGACGTACACCTCGTAGCGATCCTTGTGATCTGCGAACCACTGCCGATCGTTGTTCTCGGCGAGGTCGCTCAGGTACGTGAAGAGTGCCGGTCGAAATGAGCGGGGTGTTGATGCCATGGCGTCAACCTATCAACCGGCAGCATCGGATGGAAGACCCTTGTCCGCTACTCAGCTACTTTTCCTCGACATGTGGATGGCGACGTCTTGGGTAGTGATGAGGCCACGCTCTACGAGTTCCTGGATCTTCGGTAGGACCGTGTCGATCTTCTCGACCGTGTCAACGGTCTCGATCACCATAGGGAGATCCTCGCAGAGACGAAGCACGTGGGTGGTGTGAATGACCGCCGAACCTCCGTACCCGGCGACACCCCGGAGAACGGTCGCACCTGCGATTCCTGCGGCTCGCAGGGCTTCGACGACGGCTTCGACCAGTGGAATGCCATCCCTGTGATCACTTTCACAGATGAAGACCCGGAGCAACCGACCGTCTGCGACGTTGTCCATGGAACCCATCCTAGAGCGCCGTCGGGCGAGTCGCGGAGGCCCGCCGTGGCCTGTCTCATCCATCCGATTGGCCTATGCCAACCCTCCAAGAACGAACCCGATCCACACCGCCACGACGCCGCCGACCATGGGAACCACCACGTTCTCGGCCGCCCTCCGAACACCGCTCCGGCCGCCCGATTCGGCAGCGAGCACGGTCTCGACCATCCACGTCGAGAACGTCGAATACCCACCGAGGAAACCGATGCCGGCAGCGACCAGCGCGAGATCGGGCACAGCCCGCCCGGTGACGACTCCGAGGAGCAATCCCGCCCCGAATGCGCCGGTGAGGTTCACCACGAGGGTGCCCACCGGGAACGTCGTCTGCCATCGCCGCTGCACCACTCCGGATACGCCGTATCGAGCAAGGGCACCCAATGCCCCCATGACACCGATGAGTAGCCAGGTCATCGCCGTCCCCCCGTTCGGATACCGATAAGGGCGGCAGCGAAACCAAGACCGATCATCCCGATCGGGTACACAACAACCAGCCAGAGTTCTCCCGTCCTCAGCAGTTCGAACACTTCGACGGAGAACAGCGAGAAGGTGGTGAACGCACCCAAGATCCCGATTCCGACAAACGGAATCGCTAGTGGAGACGAGCGAGACTGCCCGGTGTGCCATGCGATCAGGTAGCCGAGAAACAGCGATCCGATCACGTTGACAAACAGTGTCGCCCAGAGAGGATCGAATCCGCCCGCAACAACGATTTCGCCGGTCACCCCGCGCAGAATCGCACCAATCGCACCGCCGGTTGCCACGGCGGCACGACGACGATTGGCAACAGACATCGAGGTACGCGGTAGATCGGTCACGGAGAGCAGCGACGGTACCACTCATTTACCCGATCCCGGCCGCACCCGCTCCTACGATGCGGAAACACACACGACTCCCAAGGAGGGAACCATGGAAGAAAAGGCCAGCCTGACAGACATATTCGACTTTACATTCACGAAGTTCGTGACACCGATCGTTGTGAAGATCGCGTTCATCATCATGCTCGTACTCGGTGCGCTGATGTGGCTCATGATGATTGCCGCCGGCTTCTCCAGCAGTTTCGGTGCCGGCCTCGGTGGACTCGTCTTCGGCGGACTGTTCTTCCTCATGTTCGTCCTGGTCTACCGGATCATGTTCGAACTCGTGATGGTGATCTTCGCCATCAAGAAGAACACGGATCGTCTTCCGTAACCGAAACACCCGTTCACGTGAAATCGCCCCGGCCACGCGGCTGGGGCGT
>JBLWQS010000315.1:0-2304 GCA_048452705.1 Acidimicrobiia bacterium | reverse complement strand
CGAGAAACTCCTCGATTGGATGCCTGCACTTGGATGAGGCTGCGTAGAGCCCGCTGTCCACTCTCCGGCGAATAACCGGAATTGCCGGGTCGCTTCAACCGCTGCGGGTCCCGGTCCCAGGATCCGAGACCGCATCGCGAAGTGCATCGGCTACGGCGCCGGCTTCCGCTTCTTCAAGGGAAGCCACCGTCAGTCGGAGCCCCGGAGCGGAGCGGATCCGGAACCGATTCCCGGATCGAACGGAGAAACCTCGCCCCTCCATCGCCCTCTCGGCGGCTGTTTCGTCTGGAACCGGGACCCACACGTTCAAGCCGGATGCTCCGCGTGCCTCGAACCCCCGTTCGCGGAGTGCCGTGAGCATCGCTTGCCTTCGCGAGGCATACACGGTGGCAGCGCGAGCAACCTTCGCGGTGACGTCCGGATCGCCGATCATCCGAGCAACGAGGCGCTGGAGCACGTGGCTCACCCAGCCGGGTCCGAGGCGTTGGCGGCCCTCGACCCGCCGAACGGTGGTCGAATCGCCCGCCAGCAGCGCGAGGCGAACGTCCGGCCCATACGTCTTGGCAGCCGACCGGATGGTCGCCCAGCGTTCGCGACCTCCAGCGATCGAGTGCATGGCCGGTCCAGCGACCGCCGCGGCGTGGTCGTCCTCGATCACGAGCACGTCTGGAAATCTGTTCAACGAAGACCGGAGGACGGTGGCTCGCTTGGCGGAGACGGCGCTCCCGAACGGATTCTGAGCCCGTGGCGTCACGATCACGGCAGCGACTCCCTTCTGGAGAGCTGTGCCGAGTGCGTCGGGCTGAGGCCCCTCATCGTCGACCGCCATCGATACCGCCACGAGACCGAGCGCACCGATCAGATCGGCCACCGGTGGGTATCCGGGGTCCTCGATCGCCACACGATCACCCCGGCGGAGGTTCGCCTGGAGTACCCGCTCCATCCCGTCGAGGCCGCCGGAAACCACGGTGAGATAGTCGGCCGATACGCCATCGGCTGCCATGAGTCGGGCGCCCCGCTCTTCGAGCTCTTCGTCGACCGATCGGTCTCCATAGAGGACCGTCGGTCCGCTCGACTCGCGGAGCACGCTACCCAGGTCGGGCAGCAGGTCAGGATCCGGATTGCCGGAAGACAAATCCTGCAACCCTTCTCGAACCTCGGGATCAGAGGGAAGCATCACCGGCGGCCGATCAGCGACGAACGTGCCCATGCGCCCGCGCCCGATCACTATCCCCCGCTCGCCCAGGCGTCGATACGCGGCCGCCACGGTATTCGGCGCCAGTTCGAGTTCGGTGGCCAATACACGAACGGGTGGCAAACGGTCGCCGGGCAGGAGTTCGTGGCCGGCGACCCGGCGCTCGATGTCAACCGCCAACTCGACAGCGCTGCGACCCCGCATCCGACACCTCTCCGTGGTACCCTCGACTCACTACAATGACCGTATTGTAGCAGTACAATTAGACAACGAGCGGATACCAGGATATGAGCACAGCAGGCACCCCCTCCGACCCGTCGCCCCGTATGACCGTCAAGCGAAACCCGCACAGGGGTCACTATGACCGGGAAACGGTGAACGCGATCCTGGACGAGGCGCTGATCTGTCACGTCGGCTTCATCTCGGACGACTCGCCCTTCGTGATCCCGACGCTCCACGCCCGCGTCGGCGACACGCTCTACTTCCACGGTTCTCCTGCGACTCGCATGATGCGACTCATGAAGAAGGGAGCCGAGGTATGCGTGACGGCAACGCTCGTCGACGGCATCGTGGCGGCTCGATCGGTCTTCAACCACTCGCTGGGATTCCGATCGGCAGTAGTAATCGGTCCGGCGCGCCTCGTCGATTCAGACGATGAGCGTGCGGTCGCCCTCGAAGCGATCACAGATGCGGTTCTTCCCGGAAGGTGGGCCGAGGCACGGCACCCGTCGAGAAACGAGGACAAAGGAACGCTGGTCGTCGCCGTCGCTATCGACGAGTTCTCGGCGAAGGTTCGGGGGAACGAAGTCTCGGACGAACCGGAGGACTACGACCTCCCCATCTGGGCCGGGTCGATCCCGCTCTCGATCGCCGTCGGTGCGGCGGAACCGGACCCCAGACTCGCAGACGACATCGCAATTCCAGACTCGGTACGACGATTCACCGAAAGCAAGTAGCCGCTTTCTTCCTCCCGATCAGCCTGAATCCGTGGTTCCCACTGCGCCAACCACGGCTGACACTCTCCCCCACGCAGTGGGCGAGATGCCCGGCAGGGCATTAGGGGGAAGCGCAATGGGGTGCCGTGTGGAGTGGGTGCCCCCCTGCGTCGC
>JBLWQS010000314.1:0-2310 GCA_048452705.1 Acidimicrobiia bacterium | reverse complement strand
AGTCCGAACGCAGGAAAGTGATGGTCTTCCAGTGATCGTCGTTCAGCTCGGCGATACCGATGCTCGTTGCGAGCTCCTTCGCGAGATCCTCATTCCATTCGTCGTATTCCGTGAGGAAGCCCTCGTCGTCGACGTGAACTTCCTGGCCGCCGATGGTCGTTACCGGCATCACGCACCTCCTTCAGGTGTCTGTTTTGTTGCTTGATCCTTGAGGGTGTTCGCAGCGGTCTCGGTCTCCGTTGCGGACACAACCTTGAATGTGTTGAGCGCTCGTGCGAGGCCGCGTCGGACCTCGGGGTCGCGCATCTGGCCGGCGAGGGCGAAGAGACCGGGCGGCTCCGTCGGTTCGAGTTCGGCAGCGGCTTGCTGGCGCTGCACGGCATCGAGCATGCGGGTGGCGACGGCGAGCATCTCGGGCTGCGTCAGGTTCTTGACGATGTCGAGCATCTGAACGACGTTCTCGCCGAGTGCTTCGACGTCTTCCTTCGAATACGCCGTGACGACCTGGTCGACAACACCGAGCCCGGCGTTGGCGAACTCGAAGTAGCCCCGTTGCTCGAAGGTTTCGAGCGCCGTCAGCATCTTGACGAATGCCTCATTGGTGAGCGTCCCCGCGTCGTCGAGGAAGTCCATGAGGCTCTCGTAGCGTGCCATGCCGTCTTCGATGTTCTTCGTGTTGCGGAGGATGCGGCGCAGCAGGCGGAGCATGTCTTCGGGTTGGACGAAGTCCTGCATGGCTTCGAGCTCGTTGCTGGCGAGCTCCATGGCCTCTGCAGCGATGGGTGAAAGGTCGGAGCGCAACTCGTCCCACTGTTGCCGCCGGAGCCGCTGTTCGCGGAGCTCCTCGGCGATGAGGTCGAGTTGCCCGGACATCGTGTCGAGCTTGTGCTCGAGTTCGACGATCCGATCCGTGGCCGTCTCCATCAGGCTCCCTCGTCGATCTTGCCTGCCATCATCATCTCGTGGGGGAGTGGCAGCGGCTTGCCGCGGAGCAGCATGTTCCAGTATGTCCACTTGAACATCATCTTGCCCCAGTGGTTCATCTCGGTCTCACGCAGCAGCGTGAAGGGTCCGATTCCCGGGAGCGGGTACTTGCCGGGGAGCGGCTCGGTGTCGTAGTTGAAGTCGATCAACAAGCCCTTGCCGTGACCCGATTCGATGAAGCAGTTGGCGTGGCCGTCGAACTCCTCGAGCATGGGCAGTCCCTCGATGTGGCGGAGGAAGTTCTCCGTGAACACCTCCACGGCGAAGTGGGCAACCGAGCCTGCCTTCGACGTGGGAAGGTCTGCTGCATCGCCGATGGCGAACACGTTGTCGAAGTCCTTCGAGAGGAAGTTCTTGTTGTTGACCGGCACGTAGTTCATCTCGTTGCCGAGACCAGACCTGGCGACAACGTCGGCACCCATGTTCAGAGGGATCGTGATGAGGAGGTCGTAGTCGATCTCCCGTTCGTCGTACGAGACCAGCTTCTTCTCGTCGGCGTCGACACGCTCGAGGTAGAAGTCGGGCTCGAGGTTGATGTTCTTGTCCTCAAGGAGATTGCCGAGGTGCTTGGCGGCGATCGGCTTCGTGAACGCGCCGTCGAGCGGGGTCACGTAGGTGAGGTCGACCTTGTCCCTGAGCCCCTTGTCCTGGAAGTAGGCGTCGGCGAGAAAGATGAACTCGAGCGGTGCAACGGGGCACTTGATCGGCATCTCGATGATATTGAGGACGAGCTTGCCGCCCTCCCAGAATCGGAGCGCCTCAGCGAGCGCCTTGGCGCCTTCGAGCGTGTAGAAGTCGTGGATGGTCTTGCCGTACTCGGGCCCTTCGAGACCGGGTGTCTCATCCGGCCGGATCGACGTTCCCGTGGCGATGACGAGGTAGTCGTATTCAACGTGCGTGCCATCGGCCAGGGTGACCCGGTTCTCGGCCGCTTCGATCAGATCGATCTGCGCTTCGATGTACTCCACGCCTGCGGGGACGAAGTCGGCCTTGGGCTTGACGACGTCGGAGGGGCCGTAGATCCCGAACGGGATGAACAGGAAACCCGGCTGGTAGTAGTGGGTCGGCTCCTGGTCGATCATCGTGATCTTCCATTCATCGTTGCCGAGTCGGGGCCGGAGATTGGCCGCCACCATGGTGCCGGCGGTGCCCGCTCCGAGGATCAGCAGTCGTTTCACGTTGTGCTCCTTGTTGGGTTGATCGGTCGTTGCTCGTTGGTCGCGATTCGCGAAAGATGTTTGGCCAGAATGGGGATGCCGGACAGGAGACGTTCCTGATCGGAGGGGCTCAACCGGTGTACGTCGTTGATGCTGCGTTCGACGGTGG
>JBLWQS010000313.1:0-2314 GCA_048452705.1 Acidimicrobiia bacterium | reverse complement strand
GGCGAGCACGGGGGACGAGTTTGGCATAGAGGCCCGCTTTGAATCCCTTGAGGCAGCCCTGGACTGGGATCAGTTCGACGCCGTCGTCATCACCACTACACCGGAGGTCGCCGACCGGGTGATGCAGGACTGCGTCGACGCCGGCATCACTCGGGTGTGGATGCGTGCGGTACGAACCAACCTGTGTACGGCCTCCGGGCGGTTCAGTTCCGGCCTAGCCGACGTGTGCGACGGCACGTCCGGAACGATCGAAGACGTGGAAGCGGCGGGTCCAGATCTCGACGAGTTCCCCGACCGTGGCGCTCCCGGCGGCCACGCGCATCGTGATCTCGTCCCCGCTGAGGTCGACGGTGGCGAACCCATGGTCGCCATGGTTCTCAATCGCCGTCACGACACCGCGAAGACCCGCGGCGGAGACATGTTCCCAATCGTGGGGACGCACGCCGATGGTGACCGGCCCGCTCGCGATCCGCGGTGATACAGGGAGGGCGCCGGCTCCGAAGCGAACCTCGGGGCCCCACACTTCACCCGGCATGAAGGACATCGCCGGTGAGCCGACAAATCCGGCAACGAACGTGTCCACCGGTGTCCGGTAGATCTCATCGGGAGGAGCGACCTGGCGGAGACGGCCCTCGTCGATCACCGCGATTCGGTCGGCGAGAACCATCGCCTCCTCCTGGTCATTCGTCGCATAGAGCGTGGTGACCCCGTACCCGCGTTGGAGAACGAGGATCTCGGTGCGCATCATCTGACGGTTTGCTGCGTCCATACGGGCGAGCGGCTCATCGAGGAGGAAGACAGACGGGCGGCGTACCAAGGCCCGCGCCGCCTGCACCAGCTGCTGATGCCCGGCAGCAAGTTCATTCGGCATCCGCTCCAGGAACCGATCGATCGCAAGCGTCCTCGTCTCGGCGAGAACACGCCGGTCGATCTCGTCACGACGGACCCGATGAACCTCGAGGGGGAACGACACGTTCTTGCGGACCGATTTGAAGGACAACAGTGCGTTGCCCTGAAACACCATCGCGACGTCGCGCAGGGCCGGCGGCTGCTCGGTCACGATGTCGCCATCGAAGGACACTTCCCCGCTCGTCACCGTGTCGAGACCGGCCACAGCTCGCAGCAGCGTTGTCTTGCCACTGCCGGATGGTCCGATGACGACAAGGAATTCCCGATCCTCGATCGAGAGGTCGACATCGCTGAGCGCCGGGACACCCGAGTGGGCCACCGTCACGCCATCGAGCAGGATGCTCGTCATGACCTGAGCGTACCCGGTCTCCCACGACGATTCCGTGGTCGAGCACCACAGAGCAACTCGGCCCGCCTCGAACTCTGCCTCACCGGCTACGCCTCGATACTCCTCGACGCGTTCGCTGGATCTCATCGCACTGCTCAACTCGTTCGACGCCATGACCGATCGTGCAGACCTCAACACGTTCGACGCCGACCGATTGCGGCGCGAGTTGGGGTTGGACTGACCTCAGACGGGGTGCTCCTGGCCTGCACCGGATCAGACACCGCTCCACGACCTCAAGAGTCCGATCGACCCGCCTCATGACAGCCCCCTTGACCCGGGTCCGGCGATGTCGCACGATGGCTTTCCAACGAGATGGATTCCCAACTATGCGATAGCAATAGGTGATAGCATATGCATATGGCATCAATCCGTACCACCTTCACGCTCGATAGCGAACTCGCCGAACGGGCACGCCGGCTCAACATCAACATCTCGGCCGCAGCCCGCCAAGGCGTCACCGCGGCCGTGAGAGAAGCGCTCACGGACGCGGATCGCTGCGCATATGAACGGCTGCCAGAGAAGCCAGATCCATTCTGGGATGGCGCAGAAACCTGGGGAGCGGAATGACTCGCGGCGAGATCTGGCTGGCCCAGGTGGGCCGGAAGTCTCGACCCGTCGTCGTTCTGACGCGGCCCGAAGTGATCGATGTTCGCCACCTCGTCACCGTTGCAGAGATCACCACGTCGCCACGGGGCATCGCCGCCGAGGTCGCATTCGACCACGAAGATGCAGGTCTCGACCATGCCTCCGTCATCAACAGCGACGGCCTCCATACGATCGCACAATCCTCGCTGACGAAGCGGGTCGGGGTCGTCGGCAACGACACCATGGACGACGTATGTTGGGCGCTCTCCTACGCCCTGGGTTGCTGACCAAGAACGCCCTGCCGGCCATCGCCACATGCTCTGCAACCCCTGGGTTCGCAGGTGCGTATAGGTGCCTTGCGTATAGGTGCCCTGACAGCCCACAGTTCGCAGATCCCCACCTGTCCGCCAGCCTTCTGAGCGGATTGATGTG
>JBLWQS010000312.1:0-2314 GCA_048452705.1 Acidimicrobiia bacterium | reverse complement strand
CGGCCATCCCTTGAGCTCGAAGTGGTGGTGGATGGGAGCCATCCTGAGGATGCGCCGACCGAACACGCGAAAGGCGAACACCTGGCCGATCACCGAGAGCGTCTCGACGACGTACAAGCCACCGAGGAGAACGAGAAGGAGCTGCGTGTTGGTGAGAAGGGCGAGCGCTGCGAGCGCTCCTCCGAGTGCCTGCGATCCGGTGTCGCCCATGAAGATCTTCGCCGGCGCCGCGTTCCACCAGAGGAATCCCAGAGCGGACCCGACCACGGCGGCGGCGAACGTTGCAAGATCGAGTGCCCCGTTCAGATCGACGAAGTACTCCGCGATGTTCCTCCACTGCCAGAAGGCGATCAGCACGTACGCACCGGCCACGAGGGAGACGGATCCGGCAACGAGGCCGTCGAGCCCATCGGTCAGATTCACCGCGTTCGCTGCGGCCGTGAGCATGAACAGAACAAGGACAAAGTAGAGGATCGGTCCGAGGTCGATGCCGAGGGGTCGAACGAAGGAGAGTTCCGTGGAGACGCCGATCTGCACAGACCACCAAGCGAAGATCGCGGCCACAGCCAGTTGGCCGAGGAATTTCCATCGCTTGGACAAGCCCTGGTTGTGCTTCCTGGCGTATTTGGTGAAATCGTCGAGGAAGCCGATCACACCCATTCCGATGAATGCGAACAAGGCCAGGAGTCCCTCCGGAGCGAAAACGCTCATGCTGAAGTCCAGGCCCTTTCCCACGGTCAAGAAGCTGAAGTGGGCGAAGACGTAACCGAGGATGGTTCCGAGGATCAGTACGACACCGCCCATGGTCGGCGTGCCGCGCTTGTGCATGTGCCCCTGCACGTCCTCCTGGATGAACTGCCCGATGCTGCGGCGCCTCAGGATGCGGATGGCTATCGGCGTGACGAAGATCGTGAACGCGAGCGCGGTAGATGCGGCGATGAGGATTTGGATCATGAGGAGGCGACCTTCGCGAATCTCTCGGCGATGTCTTCGAGTCCGACGGAGCGAGAGCCCTTGATCAGAACGACGTCTCCGTCGTCAAGCATATCGATGACATGGCCGAACGCTGCTGAGGGATCTGGAAGATTCAGGCCACCCGCTGCGATTGCGAGACCATGGTCGGGACCGACCGTGACCACGCCCTCGAAGCCGAGGTCCGCGGCAAGGAGGCCGATCCGCCTGTGCTCTTCCGTCGTGATCGATCCGAGTTCCGCCATCTCGCCAAGGATGGCGTAGGACCGACCCGGCATCGCGGCAATCGTCCGGAGAGCCGCCTCCATCGACGTTGGGTTGGCGTTGTAGGAATCGTTGACCACGGTGAAACGCCCGGTCGTCACATCCATACGCCAGGGTGAGGCGACGGCCGTCGACATTCCCTCAGCTGCTGTTTCCGGGTCGATTCCGATCGCCGTTGCTGCGGCGAGGGCGGCCGCGGCGTTCAAGGCATTGTGCGGTCCTGCCATCGTCAGGCGGATCGAGAGGATCCGTCCGCACGACCCCAGATCGAATGAGGGACGGCCCCCATCGTCGGTTGAGAGATTCGCGATCCGGACCAGTGCCGTGGGGCTCTCCCCGAACGTGATCGTCGGACCGGGATGATCCCGCTGGAGGCGGGGTTCGTCGTCTGGCAGCACGGCGGTGGCGCCCTCGACGAGGCCCTCGACAAGCTCCCACTTTCCATCTGCGACTGCGTCACGAGAGCCGAACGTTTCGAAGTGAACGACTCCGAGGTTGGTGATGACGGCGACCGAAGGACGAATGGCGGGCATCAACCACTTGATGTGGCCGATCCCGCGGGAGCCCACTTCGATGATCAACGCCGTCGCGTCATCTGGTGTGGTGAGAACGGTGAGCGGGACACCGATCTCGTTGTTGTACGAGCGAGTGGAAGCCCAGGACCCGGGTATCGCGGCGGCGAGAAGGTCCTTGGTTGACGTCTTGCCCGTCGAACCCGTTATCGAAATCACCGGCATCTGGAGTTCGCTCCTGCGATGTGCAGCGAGGTCACGCAGAGCGGTTGTCGTGTTTTCAACCTCGATGCGAGGCACGAGATCAGGGTGGCTTCCGCTCTCAACGAGAGCGGCAACGGCGCCGACGCCGACGGCGTCCGCAGCGAAGTCGTGTCCATCGTGCCGCTCGCCGCGGATCGCAACAAAGACCGATCCCGACTCCACCGCACGCGAGTCGGTTGAGATCGAGTGCACGGGCATCGTTGGGTCGCCATCGACGATTCCGCCGGTTGCGGCCGCCACCGTAGCGAGGGTCCAATCGAGCGGTCCCCTCATGAGATCACCTCCGACATGCGTCGCAACTC
>JBLWQS010000311.1:0-2316 GCA_048452705.1 Acidimicrobiia bacterium | reverse complement strand
GTGTCCTTGCACCGACGACGCTGCTCGGTGCCGTAGACGCAGCGGTGGGCGGGAAGACCGGTGTCAACGTGGGCGGGAAGAATCTTGTCGGGGTGTTCCGGCACCCGGCGCGCGTTCTCGTCGACATCGACGTACTCGAGTCACTCCCGATGGACCTGCGGAGGCAAGGGACTGCCGAGGCGCTCAAGACAGGATTCATCGGGGACCTGGAGCTCGTTGAGTTGTACCGGAGACACGGTATCGATGCGCCTCTCGACGAAGTCGTGGGGCGGGCCATCGGCGTCAAGGCACGCGTGGTCTCAGAGGACTTCCGCGAAGGCGGAGTACGCGCCTTCCTCAACTACGGGCACACGGCCGGGCACGCGGTCGAGGTTGCCGCCGGGATCGGCCACGGTGAGGCCGTGGCGATCGGAATGGTCGCAGCGGGCCTGGTGGGGGAGCGGACGGTTGGATTCGAGCGTCGCGTGGAACAGGAAGACCTGATCGCCTCCCTCGGTCTCCCCACCCGATCGCCGAATGTGGACATGGCCGAGATCGAGCGACTCATGGCTCTCGACAAGAAGAGAGACACCGGCGGAATCCGATTCGTCGTTCTCGAGGACTTCGGCGTTCCCCGAGTCGTACACCCCGACGACGCTACCGTACGGGCCTCGCTGCACGCCATCGGCATCGATTGAAGACGAGGAGCCCCCACCGATGATCTCGACGAACGACGTCAAACCAGGCATGTCCTTGAACCTCCCCGAGGGACTGTTCCAGGTTGTCGATTATCAGCATGTGAAGCCGGGCAAGGGCAAGGCCTTCGTCCGGATGAAGCTCAAGAATCAGATCACGGGTGCCGTCATCGACCGTACCTTCCGGGCCGGTGAGAACGTAGCGAAGGCCGTCATCGATCGCCGCGACTTCCAGTACCTCTTCCGTGATGATATGGGCTTCACGTTCATGGACGGTGAGACGTACGAGCAGATCTCCCTATCAGAGGAGGCCGTGGGGGATGCTGCTTCGTACATCGCCGACGGGATGACGGTTCGTCTGTCCATCTACGAAGAGAAGCCGATCGGTATCGAGCTCGGTGCTGCGGTAGAACTCGAGGTCACGCATGCTGAACCCGGCGTCAAGGGTGACCGCGTGTCGGGCGCGACCAAACCGGTCACACTCTCGACCGGCCTCGTCGTCCAGGTGCCGTTGTTCGTAGACGTCGGTGACGTGTTGAAGGTCGACACTCGGACCGGGAACTACATCACACGGGTGACGTGAGCAAGCAGGACGCACGTGAGCAGGCCCTCGGGCTGCTGTATGCCGTCGACCTCGGTCCGGCTTCTGATCCCGTGGAGCCGACCGGGCGAGCCGGACGCCTCGCGACCGGTGTCCGAGAGCACCTCACGGAGATCGATACAGAGATCGAAAAGCAGTCGACGGGCTGGCGCATCACACGCATGCCGGCGGTCGATAGAACGATTCTGCGAATCGCCGTCTACGAACTCAAATACACCGATACCCCCGTCGGCGTGGTGGTCTCGGAGGCTGTCGAACTCGCGAAGACATACTCGACGGCGAAGTCGGGAAGCTTCGTGAACGGAGTCCTAGCCAGCGTGGCAGCGGATCACAACTGAGGCGAAGGTCGACGGCGTGGATGAGATCGCGGCCGAATCGCCCTAGGCCTTCTTGGCCTTCTTGGCCTGGCGTTTCTCTTTCAGGCTCTTGGCAGCAACCTTCTTCGTACTTTTTCCGCCCTTGTCCTTGTTCGCCATGATGGCTCCTCTCGGATGGTCTGCAACGATGATCGGTTCCATGTTGTCACATCGGAGCGGTTCCGTCGCACATTGCGTCGTCAACTCTCGGAGTGGAGATCCTCTTCCTCGATCTGTTCGACGGCCGTGTGGAGCTTGTCGAGCAGTTCATCGACCGGGACGCGGTGGATCTTCGCGGCCCGTTTCACCGTGATCGCCTTGGTGATGACGCTGCGGAACGACAGACCGCCTACCCGCTTCATGCCCAGAGCCTCCATCACATCGGCGATGTCGCCGTACTCGTCAAGAATCTCCGAGACCTTGGTGCTTTCAGTGATCTGCAGGTTGCCCATCTCATATCTCCCGTTCGATTTCGCCCGGAATTCCGGGTGATCGCGATCTTGTCGTCCGGCCATCGAAAGTGCCGGGCACCGCGGAATGTCATCGTCTCAACAAGGCGGTGTCATACGGGCACAGACCGTTCGCAACAACCGTATCTCCTGGTACGCCACAACGGCCACTTCGGAAATTGGCGGGGTCGGCGAGGATCGGGGAGACAACAGGCAGTAGTACGTCCGACGTATGA
>JBLWQS010000310.1:0-2323 GCA_048452705.1 Acidimicrobiia bacterium | reverse complement strand
CTCAGGAGTGCTGGCCTCGGGTGGATCCATCCGTGCCATCAACGCCGGGCCGCTCGGGCTGTCACGTTCGGGCCTCGACGGGCTCTCTGGACGAGCGCAGGAGCTCGGTGCGAAAGGACTTGTCTGGATGGTCACCGAGGAGGATGGTGGGTTCCGTTCCCCTGTCGCCAAGTTCCTGTCCGACACCGAGTTGGCGGAAATCGGCACTGTTCTGGGATCGAAACCTGGTGACGTGCTTCTCCTCGTCGCAGACGAGACCCGCACCGTGTTGGGAATCCTCGGTCAGATCCGCCTCGAGGTGGGACAAACCGACGGACACGAAGAACTCGCCTACTTGTTCGTGGTCGACTTCCCTGTGTTCGAGCGGAACGAAGACGGAGACTTCGTAGCCCTTCACCACCCATTCACCGCTCCCGTCGACGTGCAAGCGATGAGCGAGGACCCGGGCCACGCGATCTCGAAGGCCTACGACCTGGTGCTGAACGGTTCCGAGCTTGGCTCTGGAAGCGTGAGGATCCACGACCCTGCGGTTCAGTCGAAGGTGTTCGAGACCCTGGGAATCTCAGATGAGGACGCCGAGCGGCGGTTCGGTTGGTTCCTCGAAGCGCTCCGCTACGGAACACCGCCCCACGCCGGTTTCGCTATCGGGATCGATCGACTCGTCGCGATTTTGCAGAACGCTCCGAACATCCGCGAGGTCATCCCGTTCCCGAAGACCCAGACGGGCGCGGATCCGCTCACGGGTTCCCCCTCGCGTGTCGAAGATGAACAACTCCGCGAGCTCGGGATCGAAGTACGACCGGAAGTGATGGCCGAGTGGGCTGCTGCTGAGGCGGCGGGTGACTGAACCCGATCTGTTCTCGGATCAACGCGCTGAACGTCGGCGCGCCAACGCACCACTCGCTGCTCGCATGCGTCCGGCCAACCTCGACGAGGTCGTCGGGCAACAAGGATTGCTCGCTCCCGGTGCCGCTTTCCGCACCATGGTGGAAGCGGGTCGCCCCGTCTCGATGATCCTGTGGGGCCCGCCCGGTTCCGGCAAGACAACGCTCGCCCGCCTCGTTGCGGCCAACAGCGGTGCACGCTTCGAACAGTTGTCGGCGACATCGGCAGGAGTGAAGGACGTTCGCGAGGTTCTCGCGATGGCGACACGGCGCGTCGAGAACGGGGACGGCCGGACCGTCCTGTTCCTCGATGAGATCCATCGGTTCAACAAGGCCCAGCAGGATGCGCTGCTGCCGGGGGTCGAAGACGGCATCATCATCCTGGTCGGGGCGACGACTGAGAATCCCTTCTTCGAGGTCAACTCGCCGCTCATCAGCCGATCCACCGTGTTCCGAACGGAGGAACTCGCACCGGACGAAGTGGTCGATCTCATCCGTCGGGCGATGGCGGACCCGGTTCGAGGTATTCCGGGGTCGGCGATCGACGAGGACGCCCTCGACGACCTCGCCAATCGTGTGGGCGGCGATGCCCGACTCGCTCTGAACGCGTTCGAACTCGCCATCACAATCGCCGCCGGTCGCGACATGGCAAGCGTCGGAGTCGAAGAGGTGGGTGAAGCCCTGCAGCGAAGGGTGATCCGGTATGACAAAGGCGGTGATCGCCACTACGACGTGATCTCCGCGTTCATCAAGAGCGTTCGCGGCTCCGATGTGGATGGCGCCCTCTACTGGCTCCACACGATGATCGAAGCAGGTGAGGATCCGAAGTTCATCGGGAGGCGTCTCGTGATCCTGGCATCCGAGGACATCGGTCTTGCCGACCACAGAGCCCTTGGGATCGCAATCGACGCGTTCCGAGCGGTGGAAGTCATCGGACTCCCAGAGGGCGCCTATGCCCTGACTCACGCCACGGTGTATCTCGCAAGCGCAGCGAAGTCGAACTCCCTGTCGACGGCGATCAGCGCCGCCAGGGAGTCCGTCGAGAACACGCCCGGAGCCGACGTTCCGATGCATCTGCGTTCGGCGGCGACGGCAGGGCAGCGGTCGATGGGGCATGGACAGGGGTATGCCTATCCCCACGACGATGCACTCGGTGTGTTGCCGCAGCAGTACCTGCCGGATGCAGCGGTCAATACGATCTTGTTCCACCCGGGTAAACACGGCGAGGAGTCCGATCTCGCAGAGCGTCTTGCCAAGATCGACCGGATTCTCGGGAAGAACCGCTAACCCGCATCCTTCCGTTCTGTGGGCTGACGGCGTCACATACAAGGACACCAACCCTGGGTACGCGGACTTGCGTATTCCGCGGGCTGACGGCGTCATATACAAGGACACCAACCCTGGGTACGCGTGTTTTGGGGAGGGCGCTAGCCTCGTCC
>JBLWQS010000309.1:0-2333 GCA_048452705.1 Acidimicrobiia bacterium | reverse complement strand
GGCAACTTCCACGGCCAGCCACTGGCCTTCGCACTGGACTTTCTCGCGATCGCCATCACGGAGCTCGGTTCGATCTCCGAGCGCAGGACCGATCGCATCCTCGATCCGGAGCGGTCGTACGGACTCTCTCCGTTCCTGGCCACCCGGCCCGGTGTCGACTCCGGCTACATGCTGGCCCAGTACACGGCAGCGGCGCTCGTCGCCGAGAACCGCGTGCTGTCGCATCCCGCGTCGGTCGAGTCGATTCCCACGTCGGGATCGCAAGAGGACCACGTCTCGATGGGATGGGGTGCGGGCCGCAAACTCAACGATGTTCTCAGGAACACTACGAATGTGCTTGCCGTCGAACTCGTGTGCGCGGCGCAAGGCTGTGAGCAACGGTTCCCGCTCGAGCCTGCACCAGGGACGGCGGCGATTCTCGCCGTCGTACGAAGCGAAGTTCCCCGTCTCGTACAAGACCGACCGGTCGGCGCCGACATCGAAACAGCGGCACGACTCATCGAAGACGGCGCGATCAGCGCCGCCATGGGAGAGAGGTAGCGATGTCCAGGATCATCAGAGCCCCGCACGGCACCAACCTGTCAACCAAGGGCTGGCTCCAAGAAGCCGCCCTCCGCATGCTCATGAACAACCTCGATCCCGACGTAGCTGAGAATCCCGACGAACTCGTCGTCTACGGAGGCCGGGGGAAGGCAGCCCGATCATGGGAGGCCTTCGATGCGATCGTTCGGACGCTCCGGAGCCTCGAGAACGACGAAACGATGCTCGTCCAGTCCGGTAAACCGGTCGGTGTCTTTCGCACCCACGAGATGGCACCACGGGTTCTCATAGCGAACAGCCTCCTGGTCCCCGACTGGGCGAACTGGGAGACCTTCTGGGAACTCGAGGCCAAGGGCCTGATCATGTACGGGCAGATGACGGCAGGATCGTGGATCTACATCGGGACCCAGGGGATTCTCCAGGGCACCTACCAGACGTTCGTTGCCATCGCCGATCAGCGCTTCGGAGGAACGCTGAAGGGGACGTTGACCCTCACCGCGGGGCTTGGAGGAATGGGCGGTGCACAGCCGCTCGCCGTCACGATGAACGACGGCGTGGCTCTCTGCGTCGAGGTTGATCCCGCACGAATCGCACGCCGCATCGAACACCGGTACCTCGATGAAGTCGCCGACTCGCTCGATGACGCGGTGCAGCGGGTCACCGCCGCCAGGGCCGAGGGCCGGGCACTGTCGGTGGGTCTCCTGGGGAACGCAGCCGATGTGTTCCCCGAACTGCTGCGGCGTGGCGTCGACATCGACATCGTCACGGACCAAACCTCGGCACACGATCCGCTCAACGGATACGTCCCTCACGGATACACCCTCGATGAGGCAACTGAGCTCCGCCGATCCGATCCCGAGACGTACATCGCTGCAGCCCGTGAGTCGATGGCCGTCCATTGCGAGTCCATGGTCGGATTCCAAGACGCCGGTTCCGAAGTCTTCGACTACGGCAACAACCTCCGAGGCGAGGCGAAGCTGGGCGGATTCGAGAACGCCTTCGCATATCCTGGTTTCGTTCCCGCATACATCCGGGATCTCTTCTGCGAAGGCATGGGACCGTTCCGATGGGCGGCGCTGTCCGGTGACCCCGCCGACATCAAGGCCACAGACGATGCTCTTCGCGTGTTGTTCCCCGACAATCGAGCGCTTCATCGGTGGCTCGACCTGGCGGAGGAACGAGTGCAGGCGCAGGGCCTTCCCGCAAGGATCCTCTGGCTCGGATACGGTGAACGGGATCGCGCTGGAGAGGCATTCAATGAACTCGTTGCATCGGGAGACGTTCGGGCGCCGATCGTCATCGGTCGCGATCATCTCGACGCGGGCTCCGTCGCATCCCCCTATCGCGAGACGGAGGCCATGCGTGATGGCTCCGACGCGATCGCCGACTGGCCGATCCTCAATGCCCTGTTGAACACGGCTTCCGGTGCCGCCTGGGTGGCCGTTCACCACGGCGGTGGCGTAGGGATCGGCAAGTCGATCCATGCCGGTGCCCAGGTGGTTGCCGATGGCACTGCCGACGGCGCCGAGAGGCTCTCCCGGGTGCTCACGAATGATCCGGGCATGGGAATCATCCGCCACGTTGACGCCGGCTACCCCGAGGCCGAAGCGGTAGCAAGGGAGCGCGGCGTCAGGATCCCGATGTGGGAAGAGTGAGCCAACAGCCAACAGGCCGGGCTCCTGCTGGGTCCTCTTCCTCCCCCTCAGGGGGAGGTGCCGACGAAGGAGGCGGAGGGGGTCAAGGCTCATATTGATAGACGTCTATCCCCTCCCGTCAGCGTCCTTCCCGCCTGT
>JBLWQS010000308.1:0-2360 GCA_048452705.1 Acidimicrobiia bacterium | reverse complement strand
GGTAGTAGTCCGTCATCCGTAGTCCGTAGTCCGTAGGGACCGGAAAGCAGTCTCGCCATGACGGTACGGACTACGGATTACGGATTACGGACTACTTGTCACTCACTGATCCGGTATACGCCGGCCTCGTCGCGGCTTACCAACTGCTCCGACATCAGGTCCGCGAGGGCCATCTCAACCTGGGCGGTTGGGAAACCTGTTTGTTGGACGACGCCGCTGAAGGTGGCGTCGCCTCTGACGAGGGACCGAACGATCGCACCGCGCAACTGTCGAGCAGACCCCTCGAAACGGCCTTGCGAGGTGGCCGGGGTGTAGGACGTCGGTCCGGAGCACCAGTCCTTGACCGGACAGGCGCCGCAGTGAGGCATCTTCGAGACACACATTGTTGCCCCAAGATCCATCATGGCCTGGTTCCAATCTGCAGCGGGATCACCGAGAGCGACGACCGCGGCTGCATTGAGAGAGGAACCGTTGAGTGGCTCGCCGTGCCAGCGGCTCAAGACACGTCGGAGATTCGTGTCGACGGCCGGCACACTCGCGCCGAAGGCGAAGGAAGCAACAGCCGCGGCTGTGTAGGGGCCGACGCCCGGGAGATCGACGAGCGTGGCCGGGGTCGTGGGCCATCCATTCGCCGCGATCCTTCTGGCTGCTTCGCGAAGACGAAGACCTCGGGAGTTGTATCCGAGACCCGTCCACAGACGCAGGACGTCCTGGAGACCGGCAGAGGCCAACGACTCGACGGTTGGGAACTCGGCCACGAACCGGCTGTAGAAGGGGATCACTCGTGAGGCCTGGGTCTGTTGCAGCATCGTCTCTGACACGAGGATCCGATACGGATCGGTCTCTCCCCGCCAGGGGAACGACCGTTGTTCCATGCGATACCAGGCGAAGAGCGCCGCGTTCCGTTCCTCCTCGACGACGAGCGTCATCAGGGCGCTGCAGCGGTCGTGGTCGTCGTGGGTGGTGGGCCGGTGGACACGACGACGTCCACCGTCGAACCCTTGTCCACGGTTGTTCCTGCGCTCGGAGTCTGGGAGATGACAGTTCCGGCCGCAACCGTGTCGCTGTTCACCTCGGTCTTGGCTGAGACGAGTCCGGCACCGGTGATGGCGCTGTTTGCCTCGGCTTCCGTCTTCCCCTCGACCCCAGGCACGGTGACCTGCTCGATCTCGCCGATGAAGACAGCGACCTGGCTGCCGTCATTGACGGAGGTCCCCTGAGGTGGATCCTGGTCTGCGACCAGGCCGATGTTGGGATCGCCGGGTGGTAGAGCGACGGGTCCGGCGACGACGACGTCCAGACCGACGGCCGCTCCGGCAGTTGCCGCTTCGGCTGCGGTCATACCGGTGAAGTCGGGGACTGAGACTTGTATCAGAACACCGATCGTGATTCTCACCTCCGTACCGGAATCAACCGTCTCGCCCGCGCCTGGATCCTGGGTGGCGACGCGACCTTCGAGTCCACTCGCAGCGGTCACTTCGGATGTCCCGTTTTCGACGAGCACGAGATTCGCACCTTCTGCTGCTGTGTTCGCCTCGCCGACCGTCTTGCCTTCGAGATTCGGAACCGTCGTCGGTTCGGGACCTTCAGACACCCACACGGTGATCGTGGTATCTCGGCCGACGACCCGCCCGGCCTCGGGATCGGTTCTAATAGTGAAACCGGCCGCGATGTCTGGCGAGAATTCCACGTCGGTCACGACGTTCGAGAACCCCGCTTGCGCTAGTTCGAGTTGGGCAGCTTCTGCGGACATGCCGGAAGTGTCCGGCACTTCGAGAGAGAACGGGCCCTTGGAGACGACGAGATCGACGAGGGAATCGGCGACTGCAGGGGTGCCTCCCGACGGACTCTGTGAGACGACGGTCTGTTCCGGTACGTCCTCGGAGAGAGAGTATTCGACGAGTCCGACTTGGAAGCCTTGCGCTTCGATGAGTGCCCTGGCTACTTCTTCGGTTTCGCCGATCACCTGAGGGACGGTGAATTGCTCGGTACCGGCGGACACGATCAGAGTCACGAATGACTCTTTCTCCACTTCGGTACCGGCGAGCGGGTCGGTGTCGATGACGATGCCCTGGGGAACCGTGTCGTTGTTCTCGAGACGGCTTAACACTTTGAGATCGAGCTCCTGGAGCGTTCGGGACGCTGCCTCCGCTTCGACGAGTTTCAGATCAGGAACCGTAACCAGATCCGATGCGCCGCCCGCACCTGTGAAGAGGCGGAAGAGGATGAACACACCGACGGCCAGCAGGGCCAATAGGGCGATGACTGCGGCAACGTATGTGCCTTGACCGGTCGTGCTGTCCTCGGTTTGGTATGCGACGGCCCGAGCTGTCTCATCCGGCGGAACGGTTGCCGGTGGG
>JBLWQS010000307.1:0-2367 GCA_048452705.1 Acidimicrobiia bacterium | reverse complement strand
GTGCGGTCGCTGTCGGCGTCGACCGCACCACGGCTGGCGATGATCTCGTCGTAGGCACCGGCGCCAACCCGGCCCATCCCGAAGACGATCACCCTGGCATCGCCGCAGTCGACGACGGAGTCCTCCGCCAAGGTGGTTTGGCGCTCGAGTCCCTTGAGGCGGTCGAGCCAGCGATCGTAGAACTCGTATCGATGGGAGTCGGCGAACGACGCCACGACGAACGAGCCAGCAACCGCCACTGCGATCGTCGAAACCCAGGCCTGGTCAACCAATCCCTCGGCCAGTGCGGCCGCTCCGACGATCAGACCGAACTCGCTGAAAGTGGACAGCGTCAGCGAAGCGTGCAACGAGGTGCGCGCTCTCAGCCGGAATCGGGTGAAGAGCCACAGGAAGCCGAACGTCTTCGCCGGGAGCAGGAGGACGATCATCAGTCCGATTCCCCACGCGGCCGCGGACGGAGTACCGGCGAGTCCGATCGACAGGAAGAAGCCGACGAGGAAAAGATCCTTGAAACCGAGGAGGCGGTCGGCCATCTCGCCGGAACGCGGGTGACCGGACAGCAGCAGCCCCGCGACGAGCGCACCGAGATCGGGTTTCATACCGAGGAGCTCGAACATG
This sequence comes from Acidimicrobiia bacterium, assembly GCA_048452705.1. GTDB lineage: Bacteria > Actinomycetota > Acidimicrobiia > Spongiisociales > UBA5794 > JAHEEL01. The sequence continues at coordinate 1,749 of JBLWQS010000307.1, read as the reverse complement.
CCGGCACCGATCCCGACGGCGAGGGTGAAGCCGAGGAGTACCAGGACTTCGCCGTGTCCGCTGTGGTCGAGGAACCAGCCTGCGACGGGGCGGAGCAGCACGAATGCAGGAATGATGATGATCGCCCAAGGTGACGGCCATTTCCCTTCTGCCAGAACCAGGAACGCTACCGCGAAGATGTCCTGGAGGATCAGGACGCCAATGGCCGTGCGCCCTGCAAGCGAGTCGGACTCGTTGGTGCGCTCGAGTGCTTGGACGGCGAACACGGTGCTCGAGAATGAGAGGGCGAAGCCGACCAATGCCGCCGTCGCCGGGTCGAGATCTCGTGCCAGTGGAATCCCGAGGGCCCCGATCGCGAGGAGCAGCGCTCCCACGGCTCCTGTCGCTACGGCGGCGAACACGGTGGCCGACGCCCAGACCGATGGGCGAGCAAGCGTCTTTGGACGCAGCTTCAGCCCGATACCAAAGAGAAGCAGCAGGATTCCGAGCTCGGAGACGACCTCAATCGCTTCGGTGACGTCGTAGCCGAAGGCGTGGAGAACGAATCCCGCAACGAGGTATCCGACGAGTGGCGGTAGGCCCACTCGTTTTGCGGCGAAACCGAGAAGGAATGCGGTGGCGAGTAGGGCTGCGTCCATGACCACGCGCCATTATGCAGGGCGTCGTCCTCTTGTGCGCATCGTCGCCGAACGTGGCAGCCCTCGCGTCCTTCAGACGCTCAGTCGAGCGACCGTCACCATTGACCCGCCTGGCCGGTCGGATGCGCCTCATCGTCTAGTCGGCGCGCCGTTGCTTTGAAGTCCTGGAACTCCTGGTTGACGGCATACGCCTGGCCAACGGTCACGAGCCAATCGTCCACGGCGGCGGACACAGGGGCCTCGTAGGCGAAGGTCGGTTCGAACTCCTTGACGATGCGCACCGGTGCCGCGGCGAGGAACACGACCGCCCCGAACCCGCTCTCGACGTCACTGGTGAGGTCCCACTCAACCAGCGACGGCTTCTTCGACGATGGTGTACGCAATCATCCTCCGATACCGCCGCGACGGTAGCGAGGAGGCGCGTCGAGCGCCGAGGAAGGCGCCGGGGTGGGCCACCGGTCAGTTCCGGAGCAATGCGTTCTGGCCTGTGCGGCGGGCTCGAGCCTCCAGCTGGTTCCGCAACGACGCTTCGTACGCGAAGTGTCTGGTGCGAGGTGTCGTCCGTCTTCGTCACGACGCTTCCCAACGCAACCGTCACGTCCCTTCGCGACGCTTTGAGAAGGAAGCGCCGTTCCACGACGCTTCGGGCTAGAAGCGCCAGTACTGGACGAGGCGGACCCCGCTCAGCGACGCATTCGGATATTGGCGTCGCTACCTGCGAGGTGGTGTCCCCGGTGTGCGGTCCGTATGGGCACAGAACAGCACGTCCGCGGGGTCGAGGTTGGGAGGCCACGTTGCATCGAGGATCGGGCGTCGCTCACCGTCGTCCACGACGCGGCATGAGCGGATTTGTGCACCAGATTCCTCGTCAGTTTTGCGTATCTCGTCATCTATCCTGCGCCACCCCGGATCGTCGGAATACCGGTCCGGCCTTCTTTGCTGTGAGGATCATGCTCCGACCACTCTTTCGCTATCCGGATCCTGTGAATGAGAACGCTGCGCGGCTGATCGCCGGGGGAGTTCTCATGCTCAGCCTCGCCTTTCTCGTCACGGGGAACGGTCTTGCTGTCGGGATCCTGGCCTACGGGTTCGTTGCCCGGGTACTCACCGG
>JBLWQS010000306.1:0-2367 GCA_048452705.1 Acidimicrobiia bacterium | reverse complement strand
GCCCCCCGATCTCTTCCTCACCCCTCAGGGGGAGGTGCCGGGCGGAGCCCGGCGGAGGGGGTTGGACGGTACAGGCTACCGCGCCGTCATGACCCATCGGGTAGATTGCAGCGTGATTCGCTAGCCGCAAGAAGGGGTGCACTCATGCAGATCAATATCGACTACCGGCCGTCCTACGCCACCGCGAAGGTCGACCTCGATCCGACCGAAGAGATCGTCGTCGAGGGAGGGGCGATGGTCGCCATGTCATCGGACCTCGAGCTACAGACCAAGGCCCGCGGCGGGTTCCTCAAGTCGCTCGGCAGGGCCACGTTCGGCGGCGAGAGCTTCTTCCTCAACACCTACCAGGCACCCGCATCCGGCGGACGGCTCTACTTGGCCCCGGCCCTCCCCGGCGACATGAAGGTCCTCGAACTCACGAATGAGACACTCATGGTCCAGAGCGGTGGCTACATCGCTTCGACACCGGCTCTCAACGTCGACACGAAGTGGAGCGGGGCAAAGACGTTCTTCGCCAGCGAGGGCCTCGTCATGTTGAAGGTCCACGGCACGGGCACACTCATCATCTCGGCGTACGGTGCGATCGAAGAGCTCGTCCTCGGCCCAGGTGAGAAGTTCACGGTGGACACCGGACACCTCGTTACGTTCACCGAAGACATGGGTTTCGACGTCCGCAAGGTCGGCGGGTGGAAGAGCACGCTCCTGAGCGGGGAAGGTCTTGTCGTGGACCTCACGGGCCCGGGAACGGCGACGCTCCAGACACGAAGCGAGGACGCATTCCTCAGCTGGCTGATCCCGAAGCTCCCGGCCCAGAACGCCAGTCGGGCCTAAGGCGCACCCGAGCCAGCGAAGTTCACGCCAGAGAGATCGGCCATGTCCCGCTTGAACGTCGTCAGGTCGTCGGGCGAGAACTCGTCGAGATGACGGTGCCCGCATGCCCTGGCAAGGACTTGCATCAATGCCACCGCCGACTCGAAGTAGCGGACAAGCCGATCGGCGGCCTCGTCAACCGGGAGTCTGGCTCGTAGCTCCTCTCGCTGTGTCGCGATGCCTACCGGGCAGTTGTTGGTGTGACACGCCCGCATGCCGACGCACCCGATCGCCTGGAGCGCAGCGTTCGAGACGGCGATCCCGTCCGCTCCGAGAGAGAGCGCTTTCACGAAGTCAGCCGGTGTCCGCAGCCCGCCGGTCACGATCAGCGTGACGTCGTTCGCACCGGCGGCGTCAAGGTGTCTCCTCGCACGGGCCAGCGCCGGGATCGTCGGCACCGAGATGTTGTCGCGAAAGAGGAGCGGCGCCGATCCGGTGCCACCGCCCCGTCCGTCGAGGATCACGTAATCGACGCCCACGTCGAGAGCGGCATCGAGGTCGGCTTCGATGTGTTGGGCCGAGAGCTTGAACCCGATCGGGATTCCTCCGGTTCTCTCGCGGACCTCGTCGGCGAACGTCTTGAAGTCGGCCGGTGTCTCCCAGTCGGGGAATCGTGCCGGCGAGACCGCCGTCTCACCGATCGGGATGTCACGGACCGACGCGATCTTGGGCGTGACCTTGGCTCCCGGAAGGTGCCCACCCGTCCCGGTCTTGGCCGCCTGTCCACCCTTGAAATGGAATGCCTGGGACCGCTCGACGATGCCCCATGAGAATCCGAACCGCGCAGAAGCCAGCTCGTAGAGGTAGCGACTGCTCTCGGCGTGCTCCTCTGGGAGGGCACCGCCTTCTCCGGATGCGATTGCCGTGCCGGCACGCTCAGCTCCCATGGCAAGCGCTGTCTTGGCTTCTTGCGAGAGTGCTCCGAAGGACATATCGGATACGAAGATCGGGATGTCGAGGTGAAGCGGCCGCTTGGCTGCGGGTCCGATCGTCAGACCGGTCCCGACCGGTTCGTCATCAAGGAGTGGAGCAGTGGCGAGTTGCGCCGTCACAACCTGGAGGTCGCCCCACGATGGGAGCTTCGATCGGGGGACACCCATGGCTCCCGACGGGCCGTGGCTACCGGTCCGCTCGAGTCCGTGCCCTGCAAGTTCTCTGATCATCTTGACGTTCGGTTCGTCCGGTGTGCCCGTGGGGTCCTGGTAGGCGCCCTGGTAGGAGTCGCGGTCGTACGGTTGCGGGTTTCGGATCGCCCACTCACCGATCTCGTCGGCGTCGACCATGACGGCGCCGGCATCGATCCAGGCCGTGAATCGTTCGAGCCTCTCGGAGTTGTTGTACTGGGAGACGCCCGATCGGTATCGATAGTCCCATCCGTGCAGTCCGCAGACGAGGTTCTCGCCCTCGATACATCCGTCCGAAAGCAATGCGCCACGGTGAAGACATCGTCCGTACAACACGGAGACGTCCTCGCCCACCCCCCACCGCACAACGACG
>JBLWQS010000305.1:0-2368 GCA_048452705.1 Acidimicrobiia bacterium | reverse complement strand
CGGCCATCGTCGGCTCGGAGAATGCCTTTGACATCCCGGTTCTCAGGTGGATCGAAGCGGCCAGCATCATCGTGCGCTCACGCACCAGGGATCCGTAGTCGGGAGAGACCGCGCCAAGGCGTTCAGCGACGAGTCCTGTCACCTGAGCGACGAGAGCCCGGTTCGCTTCTTCGGGTTCCTTCCCGTCTGCAAGGTCGATGATCTCAGCCTCGGTTATCCGTTCTCCCACTTCGACGAGCACGCGTGACCGCGACGAGACTTTGTCTTCGTAGGTGATGCCCACAGGAATGATCGCCAGGTTCTGGACCCCCGACTCGATCGCGCTCAAAGCCATGCGGGCGGCGCCGGTTCGGACCTTCTGGAGTTGTTGAGTGTCCGTGACCGTGCCCTCTGGGAAGATGAGGACGGTCCTGCCCTTGGCGAGGACCTTCGAGACCTCATCGAACGATGAAGCGTTCTTCGCCGTGTCTGAGTGATCCGATTGGCGGTAGACCGGGACGACTCCCAGCGCTCGAAGCCCCAGTTTCAAGGGAAGCCGCTTGAAGAGGGTCGACTTTGCGACAATGTGAGGGAGTCCACCGAGCGCCTGGACGACAACGATGGCGTCAACGAGGCCACCGAAGTGGTTCGCCACGATGAGTCGGGGGCCGTCGTGGTCTGCAGAGCCGTCGACTTCGACGCCCTTGAATAAGACGAGCGTGTAGATGCGAGCGAAAGCTCCGGCCAGCCACCAGCGGATTCGATAGAACATGGCGCCACTTTATGACGTGCTGACTCCCCTCCGGTGCATCGGCGGCATGTTTCCTGGCAGCGGGAGCCAGAATCTACCGATTGCTCCTCCCTTTAACCTGCCCCCATGATCCCCATCCTCACAGGATTCGCCGCGGGCGGTCTGCACGTCTTCTCAGGGGTCGATCACCTCGCCGCCCTAGCTCCAGCAGCGGTCGAAAATCCGTCCGGTGCTGCACGAACCGGCATCTTCTGGGGTCTCGGTCACGGCATCGGTGTCGTGATCATCGGGGGGATCGGGTTGGCGTTGCGGGGTCTCGTCGACGTTGAGGCATGGTCGGGATGGGCGGAGTTTCTTGTGGGCTTCCTGCTCATCGGGATCGGGGCCTGGGCGATCTTCAGAGCAGGACGGATCGAGATCCACGAGCATCCGCATGCCCACGACGATCAGGATCACGAGCACATACACGCCCACGATCCCGGAGATCGATCCCATCACCATGCCGCGCTCGGTGTCGGAATCTTTCACGGCGTGGCAGGCGGCGGCCACCTCTTCGGCGTTCTTCCGGCACTGGCGCTCCCCACGCATGAAGCGATCCTGTACCTCCTCGCCTACCTCGTCGCGTCTGTCGTGGCCATGGGGGCATTCGCATACGGAATCGGCGCTCTGGCGGGGAGAACCGGAGATGTCTGGATCAGGCGACTGATGTACGGTTCCGGCGTCTTGGCGGTCGGCGTCGGCTTGTTCTGGGTGTTCAGCACCTGGCCGTTCTAACCCAGGCGTCTGGCGTACAGAAGCGACCGGATCGCGTCGGTTTTGTACGCCAAAGGCCTCAGTCGGTCCAGATGGCGGCGATGATGTCGAGGACCGACTGGGGATCATCGACGAGTTGGCGCCACGTGAAGCGATACACGGTCCAACCAAGAGCGTGTGCCCGGTTCTGCTTCTCACGATCCCGCTGGAACGAAGTGGGATCCATGTGCCACTGTTCGCTGTCGGTCTCGATCAGAGACTTGCGAGTCGGATAGGCGAAGTCGAAGCGTCCAACGAACTCGCCGTCTGGTTCGAACACGGAATGCTGCGTATCAGGCAGCGGGAACGGCGATGGACCAATGATGGCAACGAGGAGGTCCTCCATGTTGCTCTCGGTGATGGTGTCCCACTCGATGCGCTGTTCGACCAGAGGGCGAATTGTGCCCACACCGTTCCGACCGGGTCGCGCAACCCGAGCAATGAAGCACCTGGCATCCCATGCTGAGAACATGCTCTTCCGAATCCCCGTGTCGAGGCACCGCTCGACGAGCCGCGGCGACGCCGACGCTCCGAGATCGACCACCGTACGGACGGCCGTTGTCACGGGAATGCCGTCGACCACGACGATGTCGGATTCGAGGAGATCTTTCGATTCGTGCACGACGAAGGGCAGTCGGTGAACTCGTCGGTGCCGGCGAGTGACGACTTCGATAACCTCGGGCACCTGGTCGGTGAGACCCCAGAGGAGGGCCGCGGTCCGGTGCGAAGCGGCAGCCGGTTCGGTTGCCGACAGCACGGCCGCAAGCACTTGACGGTGCCAGCCATCCTCTGATCCGGCTATTCCGAAGACGCTTGGGTGGATTCGCTCCAAGACGCCCCGGCGAA
>JBLWQS010000304.1:0-2370 GCA_048452705.1 Acidimicrobiia bacterium | reverse complement strand
CGCCTGGCGCGCCTGGCCGCCGATCTGGACAACGGCATCACTCAGCACACTCCTACCGGGTGTGTTCACGGCGCTCCGACGCGATCACTCAACCGCTCCCCGCGTCGGTGAGCCGAGGCTTTCGAGTGACCCGGCGAGGTCAGTCGGCAACGGTGCGTGAACCGTCATCGGCCCGGAACCAGACGGATGTTCGAACGTGAGTGCCTCGGCGTGGAGCCACGTTCGGCCCGGATCCCCCGCCATCCGTCGCCCCGGTCCATAGACGGGGTCACCGATGATCGGATGCTCGATGGCACGCATGTGCACCCGGATCTGATGCGTGCGGCCAGTCTCGAGTGTGACGGCCATGAGCGATTCGTCCTGATCCTCCCACTCGGCGAGGCGCCGGTAGTGAGACCGAGCCTGGCGCCCTCCCTCCGTCACCGTCATTCGCGTCGGGTGGGCGTGATCGCGTCCTACCGGAGCGTCGATCGTTCCTGTGGTGTTGGTGAACCGTCCGGCGACCAGAGCGAGATAGCGCCGATGGACGGTGCGCTCCTTGAGAGCCGCCTGCAGATGGTCGAAAGCGACGGGTGTCTTCGCCACGATGAGGAGTCCGGACGTGTCGCGGTCGATCCGGTGCACGATCCCCCACCGGTGCTCGGGGCCGAGGTCGGCGATCTCGGGGATGCGGGCCAGCAGTCCGTTTGCAAGCGTCCCACCCGAACGACCCGCACCGGGATGAACGACCACTCCCGCGGGCTTGTCGACAACGATCACCTCGTCGTCCTCATATGCGATGTCGAACTCGACCTCGATGTCCGGTACGACGGCAACTTCCTCGACGACGAGATCGACATCGATCACGTCACCTGCTGCGACCCGATCTGACGGCGACAAACGGTCCTCTCGCCGCTGTACGCCACCTGCCTCGATCGTTGATCTGGCGATCCTTCGGCTGACGTTGCAGAGAACCGCGACGGCCCTATCGATCCTCTCGCCGCCCAACTCCTCCGGAATCTCGAGTCGCTCGCTCATCGGCGGAGAAATGCGCCGACAAGGAGCAGTGCAACGCCGATGTTGATCGCGATGTCGGCGACATTGAACGTCGCGAAGAACGGGACGTTGATGAAGTCGACGACGGCTCCATCGAGGAACCCGTCTCCTCTGAACATCCGGTCGAGGAGGTTGCCGACGGCTCCGCCGAGGACCAAGCCCAGGGCAACGGCGTCGAGGCGATGCCCGGCTTCACGCAAGGCGAAGAAGATCATGACCACAACGCCGATCACGACAAGGCCGATAACGGCTCCACCCTTGGCGAACAGCGAGAACGATGCTCCGGTATTGAAGAACAACCGGAAGTTGAGGACCCCGTCGACGAGAACGATCTGGCCATCGGCGAGCGCTTCAACGGCCCACGCCTTCGTCACCTGATCGACGATCACCACGACGGCGGCGACCGCGACAGCGACAAGACGGAGCTTCAGCGCCGGAACACCGCTTCCACCGTTGTCGTCGCGTACGGCAGGGCTTCCAGCCTCGCCACCGGGATCGGATTCCCCGTTACTTCGCATATCCCGTAGAGGCCCTTCTCCATCCGGTCCTGTGCATGAAGCACCTTCTCAAGTAACTGTTTCGTGTTCTGTTCCAGCGAGACGTCCATCTCCATCTCGAGCGCAATAGAACCCCCGTCGGCGTTGTCCGGATCCGGGTTGTGTTCGGACGCGCTCTCAGCGAGACGGCGGGCCTCTCGTTGAAGATCGATCTCTTTGAGGATCGACACAAGACGATCCCGTTCATCCTCGAGTCTTCGCTCGAGTCGCTGCAATGTTGACGGCGCCAATTCCCTGGCCATACGCCTCCCCGATTCGGGACGAGACGAGACGATAACAGCAGCCGGGGGTTTCGTGATACCTCATCCGTTGAGTGCCTCGATCACGGTTGGTCGGTCGACTCCACGGATCAGCACGGTCTTCGATTGGGATGACGCCCCCTTCACGATCTCGGCACTGCCACCGATGAGGTCTTCGAGAAGATCAACGACCGCGCGATTCGCCCGTCCCCCTTCAGGCGGCGCCGAAATCCGGATCTTGATCATGTCGCCGTACCGGCCCTTGACCTCCGTGCGTGACGCTCCCGGCACGACGCGCACCCGCACGGTGACACCATCGGGGTGCTTGGCAATGGGTTCCACAGCCCAAACGTACGCCAGCGGCGCTCGTAGTCCGGTTCCTCGGAATTGAGCGGGATTGATTGAAGCGGGGGGACGGAAGGAAGTAGGACGTCGGACGTATCACGTAGATAACCGGCACTTCGGATTTCAGTGGGATCGACGAGGTTCGGGGAGACAACAGGCAGTAGTACGTCCGACGTATGACGTAGTACGACCCC
>JBLWQS010000303.1:0-2371 GCA_048452705.1 Acidimicrobiia bacterium | reverse complement strand
CCCTCGCCTACGTCGGCCTTGCCCAGATGGGGAGCGGGTTGGTTGGGTTTGCGATCGTCTCGGTGTTCATGGGTCTCGGATACACGTTCTACTCAGGAGCAATGGAGGCGTGGCTCGTCGACGGAGTGAGGGAGCTCGGGTACGACGGCGCCATGGACCGGGTCTTCTCAACCGGCCAGATCGTCGGTGGTGTCGCGATGCTCGTCGGCACGATCGGGGGCGGATTCCTTGGTCAGATCGATCTCGCGATCCCGTTCCTGCTTCGTTCGGCTCTGCTCGTCGCTTTGCTCGTCCTCGCCTTCTTCGGGATGCACGACATCGGGTTCCAGCCGAGACCCGTCACGATTCGCACGCTTCCGACCGAGGCCACTGCCGTGGCGAAGGCGGGTATCCGTCACGGGTGGGGTTCCCGTCCGCTTCGGTTCATCATGATCGCCGGCGCCGTCCAGAGCGGCTTCTTCATGTGGGCCTGGTACGCCTGGCAGCCCTACTTCCTCGAACTGCTGGACCGGGACGCCGTGTGGGTTGCAGGTGTCGTCGCGGCGCTCCTGTCGGTCGCGATGATCATCGGGAACAGCCTCGTGCAGTTCATCACCCGTTTATGCGGTCGGAGGACGACGATCCTGTTGTGGACGGCGTTCGTCTTCTCTGCCGGATCGATCGGAGTCGGATTGGCCGGCAACTTCCCGGTCGCCCTCGGTTTCCTTCTTGTCGCGTCGATTGCGATGGGTGTGCAGATGCCGGTCCGTCAAGCATTCGTCCACGGCATCGTCCCCTCTGCCGAGCGGGCCACCGTTGTCTCGTTCGATTCCATGATCTCGGGAATCGGTGCGGTGGGAGGCCAGGCGGGGCTCGGGGTTTACGCCGAACGCAGTTCCTACTCCGCTGCCTACGTCGTCGGCGGAGCCATCACGCTCGTTGCAGCGCCCATCGTGTGGGCCGCCCGACGCCTCAAAGATCCGGCCGATTACTTCGAGGGCACGGCCTCTCACGAACCGGGAGCGTGCGTGCCCAGGGGGCTACCGGCCATCGCCCATGTGGAGACCTCAGCACACGAAGGCTGACCGCCGATCGGGGAGTCTCCATTGACACGAGCGGTTCCTTCTGTACGTTTGCATCTATGGATGATCAGACCCGTCAGAACGACCTTCGCCACCTGTTCGGCTCCGCCGGCCGTGCGCACCATGCCGTCTATGGCGGTCCGAACCCCGGCTGGGCCCGGTGGTACGCCGAGTGGACGTACGGGCAACTTCTTCCGCTGCTCGAATCCGATCCGTCGGTTGACACCGTCGAAGCATGGCTCTTGCGTGCCGACGAGCGCATCCGGTCCGAGAAACCCGAGGGATCATGGCCGGGTCACTACGCCGACTGGTTCCTCGAATGGGATCGGGCTGCGGCGCAGGGCTGAGTGCAGCAGACTCCCGTCTCGTTGGGTTGGCTCTGGAACCCCTGTAGGCAAGCTGGCTCCGCATCTCTCCGTCTTTCGGCTGGGGGATAGCGTTGGACTGCGCTCTTCGAACCTCTTCTATCGGGGAGCCGATTCAGATACGGTGTTCTCACCGATCAACCACTTCCAGGAGACCGAATCGTGCAGGCACCTTTCAAGCAACAGCGCTACAATGGCGCCATGGCCACTATCCAGGTGAGGAACATCCCCGAAGACGTTCACCGCGTCTATCGCATCCGGGCGGCTGAGGCGGGACAGAGCCTCCAGGAGTACCTCCGGGCACAGCTCGTTGAGTTCGCCGGGTTGTCAACTCCGGCTGAGATTGTCGCGGAGGTCAGGCGAGAGATCGTGCTCGAGGGGCCCGAGGGGTTCGCCGCCACCTCTTCAGCCGAGATCATTCGCCAGGATCGCGAGTCGCATTGAGGGTTCTCGACGCGTCCGTCGTTGTTGATGCGTTCGTCATTGACGGCGATCCTGGTGAGGCCGCACGGGAGCAACTCGAACAGCAGCGCACACTGGCCGCACCCACGATCCTGAAGGCAGAGGTACTCTCGGCCTTGCGCTCGCTGACCCTCCACGGGGAGATCGCCGAGATGAGAGGGCGGCGGGCCATCGATCGGCTGCGTCGGCTCTCTGTGACGACCTTCCCGATCGATCCGCTGATGAACAGGATCTGGGAGCTGCGATCGACAGTGTCGGCCTATGACGCGTGGTACGTCGCTCTCGCAGAGCGGCTGTCGGTGACTCTCGTCACGACCGATCGGCGGCTTGCCGCTGCGAACGGACCTCGTTGCGAGATCGAGGTCGTTGGGTGAAGAGCTGCCGGCTACCAGCTACGGGCCAAGCCACGAACGGGGAGTGACTACAACAGCATCGTCATGTTGTGGCTCCCAGAGCCCCCCTGCGTCCTCGCCTGGCGGCTCG
>JBLWQS010000302.1:0-2392 GCA_048452705.1 Acidimicrobiia bacterium | reverse complement strand
CCGCCGACGGGGACACCGATGCGGTATCCGGGTCGCGTAACGGGAGTGAGATTGAGCACGACCAGCACGGGCCGGTCACCGCCGTGACGAAGGAAACTGAAGACGCTCGCCCCGGCATCACCCGCGTCGATCCACTCGAAACCGGCGGGGTCATAGTCCTCGACAAAGAGCGAGCGCTCGCCGCGATAGTGAGTGTTGAGGTCCGCCACCCATCGTTGCATGCCGGCGTGATTGTCGTGGTCGAGCACGAACCACTCGAGTTGCTGATCGACCGACCATTCCGATCGCTGCGCGAACTCGGAACCCATGAACAGGCACTTCTTCCCCGGCAGCGAGTACTGATAGCCGTAGAGCGCTCTGAGGTTCGCGAACTGCTGCCACTCGTCGCCGGGCATCTTGTTGATGAGCGATCCCTTGCCGTGGACCACTTCGTCGTGGGAGAGCGTGAGGATGAAGTTCTCGTCGTAGGCGTACAGCATCCGGAACGTCAGGTCGTTCTGGTGGAACGAACGATGAACCGGTTCATGGGCGAAGTACTCGAGGGAGTCGTGCATCCATCCCATGTCCCATTTGTAGCCGAAGCCCAAACCGCCCAGATCGACCGGGCGCGAGACACCGGCGAACGCCGTCGACTCTTCAGCGATCATCGTGACGCCCGGGTGCTCCCCATACGCAACGCTGTTGACTTGCTTGAGCAATGAGATCGCTTCGAGGTTCTCGTTCCCGCCGTAGATGTTGGGTTCCCACTCCCCCTCGTTCCGCGAGTAGTCGAGGTAGAGGATCGAGGCGACACCGTCGACCCGGAGGCCGTCGATGTGATAGCGATCGAGCCAGAAATTCGCCGATGAGACGAGGAACGAGCGGACCTCGTTTCGCCCGTAATTGAAGATGAAACTCCCCCAGTCGGGGTGGAAGCCCTTCCGTGGATCTTCGTGCTCGTAGAGGGCGGTCCCGTCGAACTCGGAGAGGCCGTGCCCATCGGTTGCGAAGTGAGAAGGAACCCAGTCCAGGATCACCCCGATGTCTGCCTGATGGAGGCGATCGATGAGGTACATCAGATCCTGGGGGGTGCCGAACCGGCTCGTCGGAGCGAAGTAGCTCGTCACCTGATATCCCCACGACGGGTAATACGGGTGCTCGGACAGTGGCATGAACTCGATGTGGGTGTACCCCATCTCCGTCATGTACTCGGTCAGAGGTCCGGCCAACTCCCGATACGACAGAGAGTCACCGTTGTCCGCCTTGCGCCACGAACCGGTGTGGAGTTCGTAGATCGCCATAGGAGCGTCATGAGCCTGCCGCCCCTCCCGCGATGACATCCACTCGCCATCGCCCCAGTCGTAATCGAGTCCCCAGACCACCGAGGCCGTCTTCGGCGGGACCTCTGCCAGGAACGCTATGGGATCGGCCTTCTCGATCCGGTCCCCGGAGGCTGTGGTGATCGCATACTTGTAGGTGTTGCCCGGGGCGGCTTCCGGCACGGACGCCTTCCAGATGCCGGAACTCGTCGGGAACATCGGATGAGCGGTCGCGCTCCATCCGTTGAAGTCGCCGATCAACGCGACTTCGCGGGCATTGGGTGCCCAGACCGCGAAGTGCGCTCCACCATCGGGCAGCAACTGCGCCCCGAGGTGGTTGTACACACGGGTCTGCGTGCCCTCGTTGAAAAGATGTACGTCGAGATCGCCTAGGAGTTCCATAGGACGAGAGCCTACCGACTCAGAGAGGTCCCGCGGCTGCGAGAATCATGGCACTCCTACATCGATCGAGAGGATCTCATGCCGTACCGCACCATCATCGAGCCGTTCCGTATCCACACCGTCCAGGCGATCGACCTTCCGACCGTCGAGGAGCGCGAGGAAGCTCTCGAACGCGCCGGCTTCAATCTCTTCGGGCTGCACGCCGACGAGGTGATCATCGACCTGCTGACCGACTCGGGTACCGGGGCGATGTCCTCCGAGCAATGGGCGGGGATGATGCGCGGCGATGAGTCGTACGCGGGAAGCCGAAGCTTCTTCAGATTCGAGAGTGCTGTCAAGGAGCTCACGGGATACTCGGAAGTGATCCCGACGCATCAAGGGCGCGCTGCGGAGAAGATCCTTTTCTCGGTGATGGTCTCCGAGGGAGACGTCGTACCGAACAACACGCACTTCGATACGACGCGGGCGAACGTCGAGTATCAGGGCGCGGAAGCTCTGGATCTGGTCACCGCATCCAAGCCATCCGACGTCCTGCCGTTCAAGGGGAACATGGACATCGAGGCGCTGCGAGCGTCCATCGATCGGGCGGGCGTCGATCGGGTGCCACTCGTGATGATGACGATCACGAACAACTCCGGCGGGGGTCAGCCGGTCTCGATGGAGAACCTGCGCGCAGTTCGCGCCGTCTGCGA
>JBLWQS010000301.1:237-2394 GCA_048452705.1 Acidimicrobiia bacterium | reverse complement strand
GGCCAGCTCATCTGGCGAGCCTGGCGAGGTTGGTGGAGTTCGAACCGGACCGATCTCCACGACGGGATCCTCGAACACCGCCGCGCGGTCGTGGAAGCCGTCGCCGAGGCGATCTGATCGCCTACTCGACGGGTTCTTTGCCGTCGGCGATCTTCGCTGCTCGTTCGATCTCGGAACGCCGCAGTCGGGCTTCGATGCTCGCCATCTGGTCGTCGGTCACGTTCGTCAGGTCGTACGCGACGCTCACGAACTGTGCCAGATCGGCGCGGTAGTCGTGTCCGAGAGCCTTGAACTCGCCGGGTATTACGGTTGCGGCGTTCTTCGTATCGATTGCGGTCTGCCAGAACGTGACCGCCGGGACCCACTTCTGCGACGGCGACACGTTGGGCGGCCGCTGATCGACCAAGCCGAGCCATGCGGGTCGGCGATAGGCGATGTCGAGGCCGAATCGGGTGACCGGGTCCTCGTAGTGATCGAGGAAGAAATACCGGATCTCCGAGCGAGCCTCGTCCGGCGTATCTCGGTAGTCCGCGATCGAGGCGAATCGGGCGAAGATCGATGCGTCGATACCCGGACCGCCGGCGAAGATCTCACGACGCCACTTGCCCGCGTACGGTGTTCCCGCCCACAAGGCCCGATTCACTCCCAGTTCATCGAGAACAACGGTCCCACCGCCGGTGAACGCACCCTGGCTCGCCTGTGCCCCGAGACTTTCACCGTAGAGGACGATCTGCGGTCGATCGGTCTGGTCTCGCTGATCGAGTTCTCTGTTGATCGCATGGAGGAGGGCACCGTGCTGTTCGATCGCGAGCGGAATCTTCGATGTTGAGAGCATCGACGGGAGCGACCCGTACTGGATCGCGACAGAAGCGATGTCGCCGCGGGAGAGGTACTCGGCCGCCTCAACCGGGATGTAGTTGAAGTATCCGGTCCCGGCGGGTGATCCCACGATGAGGAGCGAACGATCGAATGCTCCCGTTCTTCGTAGCTCGTCGATGGCGAGTGCTACGCGTTCCTCAACTGTGTCGGCCGACTCGACTCCGATGTAGACCCGGATGGCGTCCTTGGCTCCATCCTCGTCGAGCACCTCGTCGATCCGGCCGGCGGGTGACGCCTCGCTGACGAAGCGGCGACCCTGGAGGCCGAGTTCGTCGAATCTCACGACACTCTCGGGACCACCGCTGACCAGGTTCGTGGCGGGTGGTTCGGAGTAGCGAATCTCGGTGCCTCGATTCGACGCTGCGATCTTGCCGAGTAGTTGCCCCATGCCGAACTTTCCGGCGAGCACAGCACTGCCGCCGATCAACCCGTGTGTCAACGGCATCCATGCAGCTGCGGGCCCTCCGACCGTGCGACTCAACGCTGATGCAGAGGCGCTCGCTGCCTTGCGCTCAGCCATGACTGCGCCACCGACTGCTGTCGCGACACCGGTGCCGACTGCGAGCGTCCATGCAACGTCAGAACCATCGGGAGGGATCCTCTCGCCGGACTCGTACCGATCGAGCCGATTCCGCAGGTAGAGGAAGGCACCACCGGCGAACGCAGCGGCTGCGGCCACTCCCGCCGCGCTTCCTGCGAGCCGTCCGTAGGGCCCGGCAGTGCGAACGCCTTGGCGGAGGACACCGGTGACAAGAGCGGTCGTCGCCGCGTACGACCGTGCACGAGCGGCGGTGACGGCGAGGGCTCCAGGACGAGAGGATTCGATCTTCGGGCCGATCGTCGAAACGAACGTAGCCGCGGCCGCACCTGCAACTGCGTCGATGGCGATCGGGGAGCGGACCGGGAGACGTTCGATCACCTGTGCGTATCCGCTGCCGACGACGTATCCAGAAGCGATCGACCCGGCAACGACCAGAGCCTGATCGGTGCGCGGGCGAACCATGAGAGACGGTTGGTTGGATTCGATCGCAGCGGCGGCACCGAGTGCCAGACCGGTCTGAACGTGAGGCTTGGCAAGGAAAGCGAAGAGCGATCGAGCGGGATTCGTCATGGGTAGTCCTCCTGGTCCAACACGTTACCGGTCGGTGCGACGCTCAGTCTGGACTGAAGAGATTCAGCAACGAGCCGATGACGGTGAGAACGAGGCCTCCCAACAGCACTGCCCAGATCGAGTCGCTGATCAATCCGACGTTGGCGTCCTTGGCGATCCAGATGGCG
>JBLWQS010000301.1:0-227 GCA_048452705.1 Acidimicrobiia bacterium | reverse complement strand
GGCGAGTGTCATCAGCCCGACGTTGATGACGAGTGTGAACAACCCCAGCGTGAGGATGCGGATCGGAATGGTGAGGAGTTTCGCGACGGGTTTGATGATCGCGTTGATCAGACCGATCACAGCTCCGAACAGGAGCCACCGCCACCACTCACCGGAATACTCGAGGCCCGGCACGAGCCAGACCGTGAGCCAGGCTGCGGCGGCGTTCAAGGCGACGAGGACCAGGA
>JBLWQS010000300.1:0-2406 GCA_048452705.1 Acidimicrobiia bacterium | reverse complement strand
GTGGGCGCCTTCGGCGCCGTACTCAGTACTCAGTACTGAGTACGAACTTGCTCACAACTCACAGCTGCGTACTTTCCACTTCCCTCAGGAACTTCAGCAATGTTTCGTTCACCACTTCCGGGCGTTCTACAAAGAGCATGTGGCCTGCGCCTTCCACGACAACCGTTGTTGCGTCCGGTGCGGCGGCCTCGATCGGTTCGGCTGCGGACGGCTTCGTCATCAGATCCTGGTCGCCGAGGATCAGCAAGACCGGAACCGAAGCAGCTGAGGCAGTTCCGGCTGCGCCCGGGTAGTCGTTGCATGCCGTGAGGTCAGCGAAGGCGACCCCTGGACGGGATCGCTCCAGGATCGCCGCCGTGTCACTGAGCTTCCACTCGGGCACGCCGATGGGCTCTCGGGCGTGCATCCATGACACCATCATCGCGAACATCGCCGAATCACCATCTGCCACACCCACCAGGAGATCGGAATTGACGGGCATCCGATCGGCGACACCGAGAAGCGTGACCGATCGGACCAGATCCGTGCGCGCTGCGACAGTTTCGAGCGCCACCAGCGCCCCCATGGAGTGCCCAACGAGATGAACGGGTTCGCCGAGCACCGAAAGATACGCGAGGAGCCAACCGGCGTAGCCCTTGATCGTGACCGACGGCTCTCCCTCGGAGTCGCCGTGACCGGGGAGATCGACAGCGATGGGGGTGAATCCTTCTCGGGCGACCGCATCCGCCTGGTAGCGCCAGACGGTGCCGTCCATCGCAGCCCCATGGATGAGAACAACGGTGCTCATGCGGTCACGAAGAGGGTGAGCGCTTCGACAATGAGCGCCGGTCGGTCGACGCCGTCGATCTCGACCGTCACCTCGTTCTTCAAGAGCCACCGGCCGGGGCCCTTCTCAACAACGTCCACGAGTCGGGTCCGTGCCCGAATACGGCTCCCCACCTTGACCGGCTCGATGAAGCGGAGTTTGTCCGTTCCGTAGTTGACGGCCATCACCATTCGATCCGGTGCGACCATGGCTTCCATCATCATCGGCGTAGTGAGCGAGAGCGTCAGGAACCCGTGGGCGATCGTCGAACCGAACGGAGTCTGGGCCGCAGCGGCCGGATCAACGTGGATGAACTGATGATCCATCGTTGCGTCGGCGAACATGTTGATACGGCTCTGATCGATCTCGAGCCAATCCGAGACGCCGGTCTCCTCACCGACCCGATTCGCCAACTCCTCCGCCGGGATGATCTGCATGGTCGATCCTCTCTGTCTGTCTCGCTGAGCGGAGATTAGGAGTACTCGGGGTAGTGCCGATGTTCGAAAGGCGTAGGCAAATGGGGACGACCGGTACCGTATCGGCCAACATGCCCCGCACCGTCGTCGCCATCTTGTCCCTCGCAATCATCGTCGGGGCCTGCACGTCCGGACCTTCGATAGGGGACGACGGCTCGACGGAGACAACCGTCGCGGGAGAATCGTCGTCATCAACGTCCGAAGTAACACTGCCTCCCGAAGAAGAGGTCGTCCGCGGGACCGTCGATGGAGTCATCGACGGTGACACGATTCAGGCCGTGGTCGACGGGCAGCGGATCGATATACGTCTCATCGGCGTCAGCGCTCCGGAAGGCGACGAGTGCTACGGCGACGGCTCCAGAACGGCCCTGGCATCACTCGTCACCGGTCAGACCGTGGTGCTCGCCTCCGACGGACCGGACACCGACTCTGCCGGGCGCGCCCTCCGCTACGTCTTGATCGAGGGGGATCCCACCGTTCTCGTGAACGCGGAACTCGTCTCGTCCGGTGCCGTCATCCCGATCCACAGCGGACACCTCATGGAAGCCGAGTTCCTCGCTCGCGGCGATCAGTCCTATGCGTCCGGGAACGGATTGTGGGGCACATTCGTCTGCGGCCATCCCGAAGGCGGTGTCTCGGCCGACCGACCGCAACTCCGCATCGGTGATGTCACCCTCATCCCGGCCGATGCAGACGAGCCCGATCTGTCTGATGAGCGGTTCGAGATCGTGAATCAGTCGTACACCAGTGTCGACGTATCGGGATGGACGGTTAGGAACGAGACCGGAGACCACCGTCTCGAACTCCCGGCAGGCACAGCGGTTTCTGCCGGCGGAGTTCTCGAGGTCACAACCGCCTGCGGAACGAGCGGAGGCGGCGTGATCTACTGGTGCTCTGAATCGGCGATCTGGTCGCCGGCGGGCAACACGATCATCCTGCAGGATCCATTGGAGAACGTTGTAGACCGCCGGGCGTATGGGATTGACGGCTGAGGCTGTCGAAGCGGACAGACGGCAGACAACAGACAACAGACAACAGACAACAGCAAGACCGTATCAAACGCGGTTCTTGCTGTTCGCTGTTTGCTGTTGTCTGTCTGCTCTCTTGCTCTTCTAACTCTCGATC
>JBLWQS010000299.1:0-2410 GCA_048452705.1 Acidimicrobiia bacterium | reverse complement strand
CGAACGGATACGGACCGAAGGCGTCTTCGAGAACGTTGATCATCTCTCCGGTCTGCTCGAGCGCGGCCGGGGTGGCTCCTACGAGATCCGGAGGGAGGACATTCCTGATCGGTAGGCCCGCTTCCTCCGTCGATACGGGGTCTTCAACGATCTCCCACCCGTCACCGATCACCACCGTCGCAAGGTATGGCGCCATCGGGGCATCCATCGACCAGTGGTACGTTGTCGTTGTCTCACCCTCGACGACCTCCGTCAATTCTCCGTTCGCGGCGCCTGTGAAGCCGTCGGGCACGGTGATGGTGAACGAGTACGTCGCCTTGTCGGTCGGGTGGTCGTTCGCCGGGAACCATGAGTGCGCCGCGTCGGGTTCCGCCACGACGAACTGCTCTCCCTGCGGACCTCCGAGCCAGCCGATACTGAGGGGGAGTGCCGCCGATTGCATCGGCTCCGGGACGCCGATGTAAGAGATGTCGATCGTGAATCGCTCGCCACTTGGGATCTCATATTCGATCACGAGTTCATCGCCATCGCGTCGATGATGGGCGGCGTTCCCGTCGACGGTCAGTTCGTCAATCTCCCATCCAACGAAATCGAGATTGAAGCCGGAGAGATTCTGTGTGGCCACGGCGGTGATTGCCGTGTTCGCCACGACCGATCCGTCGGCGTCGTAGGCGAGGTCGAGATCGTAGTGCTGAACGTCGTACCCCCCGTTCCCAAGCCCCGGGTAGTACTCGTCTCCAACGCCAGCAGCACCCGGAGTGAACGGCACGGTCGAGGACGCAGCAAGCCCGATCGAGGACGTGACGGCGTTGGTCGATGTCGACTCGGATGCCCCGCTACTGCAAGAAGCAGCGACGACGAGAACAAGAGCGATCGCGACGGTGTGTTTCATGAATGCTCAGTATCAAGTAGCAAGACATAAGTAGCAAGACACGAAACGCGCTTCGGTCTTGCTACTTGCCGCTCATCGACACTGCCCGCGCAACCGCGTCACCCATCTCCGATGTCGACGCCGTCGGACCCGTACCCGCGATGTCGGCGGTGCGGAGACCTGCTGCGAGGACGTTGTCGACGGCGGTCTCGATGGCAGCGGCGGGTTCTACGAGGTCGAGCGAATGCCTGAGTGCCATGGCGGCAGCGAGGATCGTCGCGAGAGGGTTCGCGAGATTTCTACCTGCGATGTCGGGTGCCGAGCCGTGGACCGGCTCGTAGAGACCGGGCGGACCGTCTCCGATCGAAGCGGACGGCAGGAGACCGAGAGAACCAGGCAGCATGGATGCTTCATCCGTGAGGATGTCGCCGAACAGATTCCCGGTCACGACGACGTCGAAGTCCCGCGGGCGTGAAAGTAGGTACATCGCCATCGCGTCCACCAGCACGACTTCGTAGTCAACGTCCGGAAATTCGGTTTCCATGATTCGCGCTGCTGTTCGGCGCCACAGACGCGACACCTCCAGCACGTTGGCCTTGTCGACGGAAGTGAGCTTGCCTCTGCGCCCTCGAGCCGATTCGCCGGCGACCCGGATGACCCGTTCGATTTCCGGCACCGAGTAGACCATCTCGTTCCTGGCAACCGTCCCATCGTCGGACAGCGACGAAGGGCCGAAGTAGATGCCGCCCGTCAGTTCACGAACGAACAGGATGTCGACACCGGAAGCGTCTCGAAGCGGAGACGCGGTCGGGAAGTGAACCTGAATGGGGCGGAGGTTCGCGTAGAGGCCGAGGGCAGATCGGATCCCCAGTAAGCCCTCTTCGGGGCGCGTCTTGGCCATCGGGTCATCCCACTGTGGACCACCCACGGCACCGAGGAGAATCGCGTCGGATAACCGGCACGCCTCGACCGTTGACGAGGGGAGAGGATCGCCGGTTGCGTCGATCGCGGCACCACCGATGAGGTGGTCTTCGAACGTGAACGTCAGTCCGAAGAGAATCGCAACCGTCTCGAGAACCTTCTTCGCCTCGGCGATGACTTCAGGTCCGATGCCATCACCGGGGAGGAGAACGAAGTGACTCATGCGGTTTCGGAGGCGAGCGCGCCGTTGCGGTCGTTGAGCGCCTTGTTCAGGGCAGCGACGAAGGCCCGGGCTGAGCCTTCGACGACGTCGGTTGACACGCCGCGGCCCGAGTACGTGGTCGGTCCGATCTGGATGATCACGCTGACTTCGGCCATCGCGTCTGCACCGGACGTGTAGGGGACAACCCGGTAGTCGAGCAGCGTTGCCGGGATGCCGAACGCATCTTGCAGAGCCACGAACGCGGCATTCACCATGCCGTCACCCTCGGCGCTGACCTCGATGGGCTCATCTCCTCGCGTGACCCGGACGGTCGCAACCGGAGTCTCTTGATCCCCGCCCTTGAGGTGGAGACCGACCAGCTTGACGACGTCGGCTGCGATGCCGGTCTCTTCCTC
>JBLWQS010000298.1:0-2417 GCA_048452705.1 Acidimicrobiia bacterium | reverse complement strand
ATGCTCGTGGTCGCCTTTGTTGTGCTGCGGCCCGAGTGGCTCGAAACGCAATCCCGGACCCTCGAAGGCGACGGGAACCGTGAAGCCGATTGGGAAGAGGGGTGGTGGCATAGGCCTGGAGCGTTGGCCTGCTTCGTCGCTCAGTCTCGGGATCTCCGCACGAGCTGAGACACGTCGGTCCCGAACATCTCGATCGACGCGAGCGCCTTGGCGTGCGGGACGGCGCCTGCGGTGTGGAGCATGAATCGGCCGATGCCGAGGATCTCCTTCCATCGCAGGATCTTTGTGGCGACCGTGTCCGGGTCGCCGAGCACCAGCGATCCGTCGGGGCCGCGCATCCAATCGAACTGCTCCCTGGTCATCGGCGACCAGCCGCGTTCACGTCCGATGCGATTCATCGTGGCGGTGAACGACGCGTACACATCTTCGGCCGCCTCGTCGTTGGTCCCGGCGATGTGTCCGAGGCCGTGGACGGCCAGGGGCAGTGCTTCAGGGTCGTAGCCCGACTCGGTGAGGGTCCTGCGATACAGCTCCGCGAGCGGTGCGAAGCGGGCGGGTTCTCCGCCGATGATCGCCAGTGCCACCCGCAACCCGAGCCGGGCGGCGCGAACGATCGACGCCGGAGTTCCCCCGACTCCGACCCAGATCGGGAGCGGATCCTGCTGTGGCCGCGGGTAGATCGCCTGATCGTCGAGCGGCGGCCGGAACCGGCCCCGCCAGGTGACCCGTTCGTTATCGCGGATCTTGACGAGCAGTTCGAGTTTCTCGACG
This sequence comes from Acidimicrobiia bacterium, assembly GCA_048452705.1. GTDB lineage: Bacteria > Actinomycetota > Acidimicrobiia > Spongiisociales > UBA5794 > JAHEEL01. Next base: position 1,646 of record JBLWQS010000298.1, on the reverse strand, counting down.
AACAGTTCGTTGTAGTCGTCAAGGGAGTAGCCGAACAGCGGGAATGATTCGACGAACGAGCCTCGACCGACGAGGAGTTCGGCCCGGCCCGCTGAAACGAGGTCGAGGGTCGCGAAGTCCTGGAAGGTCCGTACGGGGTCGGCGGAACTGAGGACGATCACCGCAGAGCTCAACCGGATCCGTTTCGTGCGTGCAGCTGCTGCGGCGAGGGTGATCGCGGGGGCGGACGCCGCCATGTCGACGCGATGGTGCTCACCGAGTCCGTAAACGTCGAGACCGACCCGGTCGGCCGTCTCGATCTCTTCGATGACGTTGCGGAGACGCTCTCCGTGGCTGATGATTCTGCCGCCGACGGGTTCGGGGGGCGCCTCGGCGAAGCTGGTCAGTCCGAGTTCGAACATGGGGTCTCCTCAAGATCACCGGCGACGGGTCGTTATTGCAACACCACGGCGGACCCGGCTCTTCCGGCCGGTGCAGCAGCTGTTCGTGGTTGGATTCGTCAGCGAGCGGCGTAGAGGTCGACGTGGTTGCCGTCGGGGTCCGCAATGGTGGCATACCGCTGGCCCCAGAACGCGTCGAACGGTTCCTTCACGGCGTCGTGTCCGGCAGCCGTGAGCTGAGCGAACGCGGTGTCGACGGCGGCGGGAGTGTCGCATTCGACGGCGAGAGAGACGCGGTCGTTGCCGGTCGGCGTCGTGTAGTCGTCGATGAACGACGCCATAACCGCTTCGGAGTCGAGCATCAGTCCGATTCCGCCGCCGAGGTCCGCCTCGTAGTGGCCGGTCTCGGGATCGAATCCCGGGAAGTCCACGCCGAGCATCCGATAGAAACGCAGCGACGCGGCGACGTCGCTGCAGACGATTCCGATGGCATTGAGTTTCATGACTCGAACCTATCGGGTTGCGTTCACGAGTTCAAGTGGGTGGTGGCTCGGCAGGATCAGGCGGCGGCGTGGTTCCCCGATCGGGGGTCTGGATGCGACGGCCACAGTGTCGTACGGTGCGTTCATGGCGATCGACGTCACCCGGCCCGGGCATCATCGGGGTCGCACACCGGCGAACAAGGGGAGAACGTATCCCGCCGAGGTGCTCACTCCCGGCGAGGTTCGACGTCTCCTCGCTCAGTGTTCGGCGACGTCGAGCACCGGGACCCGGTACCGGGCTCTGATCGCCGTGATGTATCGCGCCGGGTTGCGAGCCAGTGAGGCGCTGGCGTTGCGACCCAAGGACGTCGACCTGCGAAGCGGCTCGGTCACGGTGCTGCACGGCAAGGGGGATCGACGCCGCACCGTCGGCATCGACCCGGGGGCGGGCCGGGTGATCGAAGACTGGCTCGCGTATCGTCGCCGTCTCGACCTGCCGCAGGATGCGCCGCTGTTCTGCACACTGCGGGGAGGCCCGATCCCTCCGTCGCAGATCCGGGCGCTCCTGCCCCGCCTCGCCTACAAGGCCGGGATCGGCAAGCGGGTGCATCCCCACGGGCTGCGCCATGCCCACGCGTTCGAGTTGATGATGGAAGGGGTGCCGATGCCGATCATCCAGTCCCAGCTCGGTCACGCATCGCTGGCGACCACCGACATCTACCTCTCCCACATCGCCCCGAAGCAGGTCATCGAGACGATCAAGAAGCGCTGTTGGTGGCTCGAC
>JBLWQS010000297.1:0-2424 GCA_048452705.1 Acidimicrobiia bacterium | reverse complement strand
CGTCGACCGGGTCGACGTCGAACGCGAACTCGGTCATCACGACCTCGACCGTCCGATCCGCTCCCCCCGCCTGAACACCATCGACAGGATCGTCATCAGCGGCTTCGTCATCGGCGTGATCGTCGTCAGGGTGATCGGCAGCGATGGTTGTTGTGTCGGCCACGGTTGTTGTCGTCGTGCTCGAGATAGTGGTGCTGGGTGGCGCATCGGTCTCATCCTCATGCGACCCGGCGTCTGGCAGTGCGCACGCGGTAGCGACGAGCGTTAGCGCTGCAGCCAGGACGAAGAAACGAGACACCGTGAGTACTCCTTGAGTCGATGGCATCACGATGCCCCGACCCCGGTTCCGGCGGTAGTCGTCCGATCGGATAGCACCCCTCACCCATATGGTGGAGGGTCGATCGACTCGGATGGACCTACTCGATCATGCCGAGCCGCAGGCCAACAGCGACAGCCTCGGCCCGGGATGAGACGTCGAGACGCTCGAAGACACCCCTCAGGTAGGTCTTGACGGTCGCCTCCGACAACTCGAGCTCCGTAGCGATTTGCTTGTTCTCGTACCCGTTCGCGACGAGTTGCAGCACCTGGTGCTCGCGCGGGCTGAGCTTCCCAGACGACCGCGCCCTGCCGGTCATCGCCGCAACGAGCGGCTCCATCAGCTCCGCCGGCAAGTAGGTTCCGCCGTCGGCTGCTACCTGCAGTGCGGTCAACAGTTCGTCGCGTCCTGCGTTCTTCAACACATACCCCGCTGCACCGAGCTCGATCGCTCGGCGAACGTATGCAGGCTGATCGTGCATCGACAGCATCAGGACCCGAACCTGCGGAGCATCCTCGGCCAGGCGCTCGAGCACGTCGAAGCCACTCATTCCCGGCATGCGTACATCGAGCAGCACAACATCGACCGGTTCCGAAGCGACGAGCGCCAACAGCTCCTCGCCCGTCTCAGCCTCCCCGACGACATCGACACCCGACGCGTCGCTGAGCATGTACCGAATCCCTTCCCGCACGACGCGATGGTCGTCGGCGACAACAACCCTCATGCCGACTCCGGTCCGGTGAGTGGCAACCAGGCCCGAAAGAGCGTGCCCCCACCCGACGGTGCCGACACATCGACGTCGCCCCCCAGCGTCTCGAACCGCTGCCGCGTCGTCGACAGCCCCAATCCCGGGTCGCCGGCAGATCCGACGCCATCGTCGGCGACATCGAGCACCACGCGGTCCCGATCCTCATATACCGTCATCGCCACCCGGCTTGCTCGAGCGTGTTTTCGCACGTTTGTGAGTGCTTCACGTGCAGCACGGTAGAACTCAACGCTCTGCTCCTGCGACGGCGAGCTCGCCACATCGATCGTGAGTGTCACATCGAGATCAGCCTCGCGGCGGGTGACCTCGACAAGATCCCCCAGAGCGACATCGAGACCCGTATCGGCGGCCAATTCCACCTGAAGGACCCGAAGCTCATTGCGCAATGTGCCGTCCACCTCTCTCACGATGTCCTCGAGCCGGCCGAGCTCCTCGGCCACCGGATCGTCGTCTGTCAGCCTTGCACGCGACCCTTCAAGACCATACAACACCCGATACAGCGGCTGCCCGACGTCGTCGTGAAGCGCACCCACGATCCGTCGACGCTCCACCTCCTGCGCGCGATATGACGAACGCAGCAGCTCCTCGACCTGACGGCGCCGACGATTCATATCCCGAGCACGCGCAACCAACAGTGCCGTCATGAAGACGCCAAGCACAACAAGGCCGATCCCGATCGACAACCAGACATTCCTGCCGATCCGACCGAGCGCTCGATTCAACGCCGTCACGTCCTGTTCCACCTCGACGACCGAACCGACCGATCCCGACTCGTCGAGAATCGGAACATAGAGCTCGATCAACTCGCCGCGATCTCGATCCACGGCATGAGCAGGATCCGACAAGTCCGAGATCAGAGTTCCGGTTCCGCCCGCAAATGCAGTCAACGCCGGTTGCGTCAGTTCGAAACGCTGACCTATCAGCTCGGGCAAGTCCGAATACAAGACGGTGCCGTCAGGCGCCCAGACCTTCACCCTCAGCGTCTCCCCACCCAGGATGTGAATGCGCACATGAGCATCGAGCCGCGCAAGATCCGCAGCACTCGACGAACCGTCGGCAGCGATCGCCGGCAACTCCCGAATCGCGACCTCGACCATCGAAGCCCGGGCATCCAACAGATGACCGCGAGCTGCCCGGCTGATCGAGAAACCGAGCACGATCGTGGCAACGACCGCGAGGCCGAGGCCGATCAGAGCGACGCGGCCAAGTCCACCTATCTCCTCCCAATCCCTGCGAAGCGCCGAACCCAGTCGTCCGGACCTGCCTCGATGATCAGCTTCGCTCATCTGGTGCAGCCTAAAGGCGCTCGGCACCTCCACACCGGGGTTCGGAAGAACGAACG
>JBLWQS010000296.1:0-2440 GCA_048452705.1 Acidimicrobiia bacterium | reverse complement strand
CTCGGCTTTCTGTCATGCTCTGCATGGCAAAAAGCCGTGCACCCGCCGTCGAACGGCGACATCCGGCGCGTCCCGGGACGTCGACTCCGGTTGGGCTGTCCCATAACACCCGGGACGGGTCGCTTAGGGCTGCTTCCTTCCGGACCTGACCCAATTCACGATGTCCCGCCGTTGCGGGACCCAACTTTCAACATCGACTGATCCCGGCGCTAGTCCCGAATACCGACCGCTCTCGGACGGGAATTCAGCCTCGCATGAAGAGGATTTCGAGTTCAGGGCACCCCTAGCGCCCCGCCTAGCACGGTCTGGCAATGGTAGCCCCGGGTCGAACTTGATCGTCAGGAGACTCGTTCGGCGATGAAGCGATCGATCTGCTTTCGCACGATCTCGCCATCGCGGGTCGGCGCCGAAGCAAAGCCATGTGCTGCTCCCGGTACGACGGTGAGGTCCGCGTCGTTCCCGGCGGCCGTCCATCGTGCGGCAAGGAGCAGCGTGTCGTCGAGGAGAGGGTCGAGCGTCCCCACGGTGAAGAGTGACGGTGGCATGCCGGACAGATCCGCGTACATCGGGGAGACGTCGGGATCTGTGACGTCTGCACCGTTCGCGTACATGTCGGCGAACCATCGGCACAGAGCGGTGTCCATGACGAGCATGCGATCACCCCAGTTGCGAGCGCTCGGTGTGAGGGAGAGGTCAAAGAATCCATACATGAGGTTCGCACCGGCGAAACCCGTGTAGCCGTGCTTGTCTCGCATACGCAGCATCGCCATGACGGAGAGGTGTCCACCAGCCGAGGATCCTCCCACGACGATTCGGTCGGTCCCGAATTCAACGCCTGCGTTCTCAACGATCCAGGCGGCTGCGGCTTCCGCATCTTCGGCGGGCGCCGGGTAGGGGTGTTCGGGTGCGAGTCGGTAGTCGACCGATACCACGGCGACATCGGCCCGTCGAGCAGTCTCCTCGAGGCGTCCGTCCTGGTAGTCGGCTGCGCCCATGGCCCATCCGCCACCGTGGAAGTGGAGATAGACACCGTTGACAGTCTCCGGTGTGAAGATCCTGATCCCGAGATCGCCAGCAGGCCCGGGGATGGTCCGGTCTTCGCCGTTCTCGGAACGGATGATCGGTCCGAACAGCCCCCGACCCTTCAGGCGGGCGTCGCGGAGCGCTTCGATTCCAACATCGATCGCGTTCGGAAGCCCCGCCGAAAGTCGCTCAAGCTGCTCATTGAGGGCAACCGTTTCAGAATCAACAAGAGAAGGATCGAACCAACCAGGATCAATACGCATGATTTCCGATCCTCGGAATACGGAGTACGGACTACGGAGTACTGACTACATCCGAACGCGTAGCGTTCGGATCAACCGCGGAGGGGGAGGGATTCGAACCCTCGAAGCGTTTCCACTTACACGCTTTCCAGGCGTGCGCACTAGGCCAGACTATGCGACCCCTCCATAAGATGGGGAGTGTAGAAGCGAAAGGTCAAGTATTGGATTGGGACACAGCGATGGGCGCCGCACTCGAAGAGGCTTCATTGGCTCCTCATCATGGGGACATTCCGGTGGGTGCCGTCCTCCTCGACGGGACCGGAACGATCGTCGCGCGCGATCACAACCGACGAGAGGAACGGGGAGATGCAACCGCGCACGCTGAGATGCTCGTCCTGTCCGAGCGGTCTCAGACCCTTGGAAACTGGCATCTCGACGGGCACACGCTCGTCGTCACGCTTGAACCCTGCGCGATGTGTGCCATGGCGGCCGTCTGGTCGCGTGTCGACCGGATCGTCTACGGCACAGCCGATGCGAAGACCGGCGCCGTGTGGAGCCTGTACAACATCCCCCAGGATGAACGCCTGAACCACACCTGCGAGATCGTCGCCGGCATCCGGGAGTCAGAGGCGGCCGCACAACTTAGAGAGTTCTTTGCCGCCACCCGCTAAGCCGACTGCATACAGACCCCGGTACACTCTCGCCGAGTGACCTGGCTCTGCCCGGCGTTCCCTGTACTCAGTACTCAGTACTCAGTACTCAGTACGACCGGCTCCGCCGGTCCTGGAGGGGTGACAGAGCGGACGAATGTGACGGTCTCGAAAACCGTTGGGCCGGATTCCGGTCCCGTGGGTTCAAATCCCACCCCCTCCGCGGTTGACCCGAACGCTTCGCGTTCGGGTGTATTGAGTACTGAGTACTCAGTACTGAGTATCCCAAACCGATCAGCGACTACTCAGTACTCACTACTCAATACTCAGTACGACCGGCTTCGCCGGTCCTGGAGGGGTGACAGAGCGGACGAATGTACTGGTCTTGAAAACCAGCGAAGCGCAAGCTTCCGAGGGTTCGAATCCCTCCCCCTCCGCGGTAGCCCGGCTTCGCCGAGCGTAGTGAGTCGGCCACCAGGTCCCCTCGGCCGAAGGACCAGGGGGACGCGGAGGAGCGCCAGCGAA
>JBLWQS010000295.1:0-2447 GCA_048452705.1 Acidimicrobiia bacterium | reverse complement strand
CCCCTGGAGAATCCATGGTGTCGCGACATGGCGAGTCCCGTAATTCGCACCGGGTGTGAATATCTGGACTAGCGTTGTCACCATGACATCAGGGATCTCAGGAGCCAGCCGTGAGGAGCTGGCAGCCATCACCGCTCGCGGGCGACGCCTCGTCTCTGTTGATGACGTCGAGCGAGAGCTTTCAGTGGATCGTGTAGAGGCGGCGAAGAAGCTGGCTCGTTGGACGAAGCAGGGCTGGTTGCGCCGTGTGCGTCGGGGTCTCTACATCCCAGTGCCGGTCGACGTCGAGCATCCCGAGCTGTGGTCTGAGGATCCGCTTGTCCTTGCAGATGCGGTGTGGTCTCCGTGCTATTTCACCGGGTGGACCGCCGCGAATCACTGGGGTCTGACGGAGCAGGTCTTCCGGACAATCGTTGTGAAGACCGCCGGTCGAGTACGGGCAGCGAGACATGAGCTCCTTGGTCAGGAGTATCTGGTTGGGCACGCGCCCGAATCGGTCATGGCCTGGGGGTTGCACCCCACGTGGCAGCGCGAGCATCGGGTGCAATTCGCCGACGAGGCGCGAACGGTCATCGACATTCTCGACGATCCGAAAATCGGGGGAGGTGTCCGCCACGTCGCCGAGATACTCGAGGCATACCTGGTCGAATTCGATTGGGTGCGCCTGGTGGAGTACGGCGATCTGTTGGACAACGGCACCGTCTTCAAGCGACTGGGCTACTTGTCCGAGAGACTCCACCTCGGCAACGAAGAGCTCGCTGCCGCGTGTGAGGAGCGGTTGTCCGGCGGCATCTCTCTGCTCGACTCAAGTGCCCCGGCTCGGGGACCACGAGTGGGGCGGTGGGGTTTGAGGGCGAACGTGCTGGTTGACGAGAGCGACGCCTCGTGATCCCTCACGCCGAGATACTCGCTCTCCGAGGCGAATGGAATCTCCGAGCCGACGTCATCGAGAAGGACTACATGCTCGGGTGGATGCTGGCCGCGATCGCAGCGGCCCCCGAACTTGCGGATACCTGGGTATTCAAGGGAGGCACGTGTCTGCGGAAGTGCTTCTACGAGACATACCGTTTCTCCGAGGATCTCGACTTCACGGTCGTCGAGGGTGGACCCGAGCGCCCGGAGGATCTTGTGTTGATCTTCGAGGGGGTTCGTGAATGGCTTCGGGATCGGATCGGCCTCGAGATCGTCGTTGATGCGAGCAGTTTTGTGCGAAGGCAGAACCGCCGTGGGAACCCGACCACGCTTGGTCGGATCGCGTACCGAGGTCCAAGCGGTCCGCCGAGGCTGCCCAAGATCAAGATCGATCTGACCAGCGACGAGGTGCTTGTCGGACCTTCGGTTCGGCGACCGATACTCCACACCTACAGCGACGCGGGGGAGATGGGCGGCGAGGTCCTGTCCTATTCCATCGTTGAACTGCTGGCTGAGAAGACGCGGGCTCTCGCGGAGCGTTGCCGGCCGCGTGACCTCTATGACGTTGTGAACATCCATCGGCATCCGGAACTCCTCGGAGATCCCGCGCCCGTGGTTGCAGCACTTGGCCGGAAGTGCGCACACGTCGGCATCCCGGTCCCCGATGCGAACACGATCAGAGGATCCCTATTCCGAGACGAACTCGAGCAGGAATGGGAGAACATGCTGGGTCACCAGCTGCCCCACCTCCCGAGCGTCGCGGATTTCTGGGACGAACTCGACACCGTCTTCGATTGGATGGCCGGCGCGCCGACTCACCCGCTGGAGCGAGCGCCGGCGGCATCCCACGTCGATTCGTCTTGGCAGCCGCCTCGAGCAATGACCGCGTGGCGACAGGGAGCACCGCTCGAACTCATCAGATTCGCTGGGGCAAACAGGCTCAAGGTCGAGATCGACTACCGAGCGGTGGAGGGCCGATCGGGCAGGAGGATCGTCGAGCCCTATTCGTTGAGGATGACACAGGATGGCTCCCTGCTCCTGTACGTGGTGAACGACCGCGGGCATTTGCGCAGCTACCGGGTGGATCGGATCGCCGGAGTCCGGATCCTTGATGAGTCGTTCCGTCCGAGATACCTCATCGAGTTCTGATACTTCGACGAAGAGAGACACTTCTGAGCGATGCTTGGGACACGCCTGGGACACATCAGGACCAAAAGCGACGCGAATCAACGCGATTTGCTGAGATGTGCGAGGAGTTCGAATCTTCGCGAAAGCCCCGGTCAGAGGCTGTTTCGAGCCGATTTCCCCGGTCAGAGCGAAGTGGCCGAAACTGCCTGAACCTTCCTCTCAAGGCGGTAGCGTGGGTTCAAATCCCATCGGGGCTACGGAGAAGATCCTTCGCGTGAAGCGGAGGGTCTTTCTCGTTTCAGGGCGTCGTCCGCCGCTCAACGTCTGTTCTCTGGCAAGGCGGTAGCGTGGGTTTCTGCGCGTTCATAGGGAGAGTCCCGGTGGGTCTTGGGACACGCCTGGGCCAC
>JBLWQS010000294.1:0-2453 GCA_048452705.1 Acidimicrobiia bacterium | reverse complement strand
GCGGCTCTCCAGCCGACGTCGATGTCCCGCTCTTCTCCTCCGAGGTAGATCCGGCCCATCGAACCGTGGGAACGGACCTCGAGAACGTTGATCTCCGCAGCCTTCTCCGCCTCGTTCGCAGCCAGCGCCGCGTATGCAGCCGGTTCGCACTCGAGCACGTAGAGGGTCTGGCCCGGGATGATCAACTGCCCGTGGCGGGTCCGGTTGATCAGCTGCGCATGGTGATCATCGATGCGCCGGATGATCTGCGACGAGAGGATCTTCGGCTTGATGCGGTCGGTCTCGATGTGATCGACGGATTCGAGGATCGCCTCACCGGCAGCTCTCGTCTCTGCCTGGTCGGGAGAGTGGACCTCGAGGAGTCCGTAGTAGCGCTCGATGATCTGCATACCCGGCTTCACGGTCGTGGCCTTCAACGCCACGTCCGTGAGACGGTTGATCTCGATGCCGGGAGCTACCTCGACGAAGAGAGATGCATCGCCGGCGAGGGGCAGGAATCCCTGAGCGACGGTGCCGAGGAACGCTGCGTACTGCGGTTGCAGCGAATCCAGGAACGTGTACGACCGGACCTCAATACCCTTTGCCACCGGAGTCTCCTTCCGTTCCTCCAACGATCACGACTCCTGCCGATGCCCCGATTCTGGTGGCACCCGCAGCGATCATGTCCTCCGCTTCCTGGGCCGTGTGAACCCCTCCGGAAGCTTTGACTCCCATGTCGGGGCCCACCGTCTCACGCATCAGAGAGACGTCGTAGACCGTAGCCCCTCCCCCGCCGAACCCTGTGGAGGTCTTGACGTAGTCCGCTTTGGCCTGCTTGGCGAGTGCCGAGGCGATGACTTTCTCCTCGTCCGTGAGCTTCGAGGTCTCGAGGATCACCTTGACGATCGCACCGCCCTCGTGGGCCGAGTCGACGACCTTCTCGATGTCCGTTCGAACGAGTTCGTTATCACCGGACTTGAGCGCTCCGATGTTGATGACCATGTCGACTTCGCGGGCGCCATCTCGTAGCGCCCGGCGAGCCTCCATCGCCTTGATCTCCGGCGTCGTCGCGCCGAGTGGGAAACCAATGACCGAACACGTCTTGACGTCCGATCCTCGGAGCCGATCGGCCGCTCGTTTCACCCAGGTGGGATTCACGCACACCGAAGCGAACCCGAACTCTTCCGCTTCGTCGCAGAGCACGTCGATCTCGTCGGCTGTGGCGTCGGGCTTCAGGAGCGTGTGGTCGATGTACTTGGCCACGTCGAGCGGCACATCGGCTGCGGTCCCGTGGAACGCAACCCGGTCCGCACCGTTGGCCACGACCTGTCTGACCGCTTCGGGGTTCTTGCAGATGTCGGATCGCTCGGCGAGAGCACCGAGCACTTCTTTGGTGATGAGTTCGACCAGGATCTCCCGGTCGAGGATGTCGCTGGTCACTGGGACCCTCCGGCGTATCGGTTCTCGATTTTGCTGATCTTGTCGACCCGATCGGCGTGGCGGCCTTCGCCCCACGGCGTCGCGAGCCATTCTTCGACGATCTGCCACGCAAGGTTCGGACCGATCAGACCGGCGCCGAGCGTGAGCACATTGGCGTGGTTGTGCTCACGGCTGTTGCGAGCCGTCGAGATGTCGTAACAAAGGGCGGCACGAACACCGGGGACCTTGTTGGCGACCATCGCCGAGCCGATGCCGGCTCCGTCAATGATGATCCCCCAGCGGCACGTGCCGTCGGCGACGAGTCGAGCGACTTCGTGCGCGTAGTCGGGATAGTCGACGGCATCGGTGGAATCGGTTCCGCAGTCGTGGACGTCGTGACCCGTCTCCTTGAGGCGGAACGCCAGGCGCTCTTTTAGGGCGAAGCCACCGTGATCGGATCCGATGGCGATCGTCGCCACTCCTCCGGTCGGTGTCACCGGAGCATCGGGTTCGGGTAGCGGTGGGATGCGTCCTGCGTCGTCGAGGACGCCGGTGACGATGTTCCGAACGAGATCCCGAACCTCGTCTTGAAGTTGTGGAGGTGTTTCTGGCACTCGCCGATCCTCATGTCGCTGCAGACGCCATTGTAGGGGAACGGCCGCGGCCGAGTCGGCGACGTGCCCGACCGCTACGCTCATGGATATGGAGGCTGCGAACAGGTGGGAGACGGAGGCGATCCGCGAGTCGCGTGATCGACGCCGCGCGCGACCGACCGTATCCCAGCAGCGCACGACGCCAAGCCCCGAAAGCGACTGGCGAACCCTCCGCGAAGCGGCGGACGAGACCGGCATCCCGTTGGGCACGCTCCGTAAATGGTGTCGTCGAGAATCCGTTGATTCCTACCTCGAATCCGACGGCGAGCAGACCCTGAGAATGCTCGAAATGGGGTCGGTGAAGCAGCACGCGAAAGCCATGGGCCGCGACTTGCCGAAGAGCCAACAGACAACAGACAACAGACAACAGCCCGAACCCGTCCCGCCGTCTGACCCGGTACT
>JBLWQS010000293.1:0-2472 GCA_048452705.1 Acidimicrobiia bacterium | reverse complement strand
GACTCGGTGTTGCTACTTCCTTGTCAGGACTTGACAGAGTGGGGCATCGCTCAGAATCCTTAGCTTCTTTGGCGGGACCCGTCGGTCGTCGCCGCCTGATCGTCTTCCGATCGGACTCTGGCGATGTGGCGTTGAGCGGCTACACGCAAATCCCACAAGAACCCCACACGCCACCGAGTAACGACGCGAAATGATGAACAACCGTGAGCAGCGAACGTGTTGTCACACAAGGCTTCTCTGCGTAACTCCAGGTCAGGGCACAGCCTCAATCTGTCTCGGCACGATGGAGGTCAGGGTCTCACTCGCGATTGCAGGTCTGGAGACGGATGGTGTCGAGAGTTTCTTGCCTTCTTCGGGCGTGGGAAGTCCTCAATCGGATTGGACCGATTGCCCGGTTTCCTCGGCGGTGTGCTGCTCCGCGAGGTTGATGAAGTCGGGGTCATTCGCGCAGATCGTGTCGAGCCGTTTGCTCCGCACGTGCGTATCGGGCTGACTCAGACCAGCTTGGTTCAGCCAGGTGACATCCGCGTTGGCGGTGTCCTGGTCGCTCCAATTCCGTGGGCTGTCGCACGCTGCGAGCGACATGACGATGACCGGTGCGAGTGGGTCCTTGATGTGGTGGCGAATGCTCTGCCTTCTCGAGCGATTGTTGTCCCGTCGTGCAGGTGTAGCCGGTGGCCAAGGGCTGTGGCTGCCGGTACGTGTCGGAGCGGCTACGACGTGGGTGGTTACCTGCGATCAGTACTCGGTATCCGGGTAGCCGCGACCGAGGCGGCGCCGGCTGCGATCAGGAAGCCAACGCCGATGGAGAGGAGGCCTATCAAGCCGAGAAGAGCCCACACGATGGCCGACCCGATCAGCAGGATCTTCGCCGTGCGTCGGTCTTGGACCTGAGATGCCACGATTGTCCCGGTCGGGGCAATCGTCATGAACATGGCCCAGGGCATCGCCTCGGAGAAGGAACCTCCACCCTGAGTGGCGATCAGAGCGATGTAGACCGCCAACATCACGAACCCGAGGGAAGCGGCGCCTATCGCCCACGGTCGACGTTCCAGTCTCAACGCGTGTGTCACATCCCCACTCTACGTCGCTCTGCACCGACCGATCGATCGGACGAGAACGACCGACTCGGCGAACCGAGCCAATCGTCGCCATCGAGAGGATCGTCGGAGTCAGGTCGCCAAGGGGGTGTGACCTTCGGCCGGTGTGTTTCGTACCGGAGCGGGTCGGGAGGTACCGTCTGGGGGAGTGTTGAGCGGATGAGGATTGTGGACGGATGACGGATACCCGTAGCGGCGACGAGTCGTGGTTGATCTACTTCTTCCGGCGTCACTCAGCCGATGACCGGGGCGAGTTGGTCCCGGGCCGGGACTTCCTCGATGCATGTCCGACGAAGGTCCGGGCAACGATGCTTGCTGTTCTCGGTGCTGTGGCGGATGCGTCTCCGCCGAAGTTCTCCGGTGGCGGATACTGGGAGGTGATGCGAGATGAGATGGCCGGCTACTACGAGGTGCGGGTCAACGGACCCCAACGGAAGCACTTCCGGCTCTTCTGTGTCCTGGAGCGGCACGGCACCGACGTTGGGCTCGGTGGGCCCGCCATCATCGTCATTGCGGGCATGGTGAAACCGTTCCGGACAGAGTTCAAGGCGACGGACTATCGCCGTGTGTGGCGTCTTGGTGACGAGTACCGGAAGAGGACCCCTCGATCGGTCGCCTAAGCCGGGACGCTTGCTGCTGTCCTGTCGCGGGACTCGTGCGTTGTCGGCGTGACGGTGATCTCGAGTCCCACGGCGTAGGCGGCTTTGGCGAGCGTCGCGATGGTCGGGTTGGATGATTGTTCGGTGAGGAGTCGACGTACCGCGGAAGGCTTGACACGCATTGTGCGTGCGAGGTCTGCTTTTGACATGCCGAGATCGGTGCGGGCGGTGTCGATACGGCGCACGATTTCGTCGACTGCTGCGATCTGTGCTCGGGCGAGTTCGTATTCGCGGCGGAACTCTTCATCTTGGAGCTGCTCGTCGAGGTACTGATCAAAGGAGGTGCGTTCGGTCATGTGGTATCTCCGAGGTGGAATCCATCGGTAGTGTAACACAAATGTTACGCAGTGTCATCTTGGATCGTCCACGAACCCGACGCCTTGAATCTCAAAGTAGGCAAAAAGTAGGCAAGAGGGTGGGAAACAGCGCGAAACGATGAAATGCAATGGGCGCTGAAACCCGTGCAGCGCAAGGGATTACGGCCGAAAGGCCAGTGGTGGCGACCCGCCTTCTTGCCCTTACAAGGCAGAGGTCGGCGGTTCGAGCCCGTCAACGCCCACGACGACTCGATGGCGTGTCAATCGTTCGAGTCGACCTCGACGCCGAGGCCGATCGGGCATGCAACACCGGTCGGCTGCATCCCGCAGTAGCCCTCGGCAGCGATCGGGTGCTTCGGCGGGGGAGTGTCCTCGAAATAGAACGCCTGGATGTCG
>JBLWQS010000292.1:0-2472 GCA_048452705.1 Acidimicrobiia bacterium | reverse complement strand
GGTGGACGCCTGCGATGTCGGGTGCGAATACGAAGATCTCGTACATCGGTCGCGGCTCAGGAGCGGCAGGAACCTTTGCGGAGAGGAACTTGAATGCGAGGGACTCGGTTCCCAGGAAGGCGCTCGTTCTGACCGTCGCGTCGATGAGTCCGAGGAAGGCTCTCAGGATCCGATCTTCATCGAGCGAAGCCACCGCCTCGAGATGTTCGAGCAGTGTCGCTCGGAGCGCAGCCTCGTCGGACTCGTCGGCGGCCGGTCCGAACCGAGCTTCGAAGAGACGGACAAGGTCATCGGTGATTTCGGGGTAGGCGGCAAGTGCCCCGGCGACGTACGACTTGGAGAACGCAGGGTTCACAAGGTGCCAATACGATCGGTAGGCGCGAAGGACGTTGATCTGTCGATGGTCGAGATCGGTGAGCACCAGCAGGCGGCTCAGACCGTCTGACTCACCGTCCCCGACGAGCGTCGCGGTGAGCGCTGCGGAGACGCGTTCCCCACACGTGTCGATGTCGAGGCAGCCTCCGTCGGGGCCGAGCACACCGAAGTCGTGCGCGAACAGATCGTCTTCGGTATCACCGTCGGTGGAGAGCCGGGTCGGAATCTCCTCGATGACCCGCAGTCCGAGGTCTTCTATGAGCGGCAGCATCTCCGACAGGTCGCGCTTCCCTCCGCGGCTGTACACGACGATCCTGGTGAGATGCTCCCCCGCATCGACCTCATTGAAGATCGAGACGCTGATCGGTTCGCCGCCAGACATCAGTGCATCGACATCGACGACCGACCGCGCCGCCTCGCCGAGCGATGCCGCCGCACGGAAGTGAGCGGGGTATCGGTGGGCATACGCCTCGATCAGAGCTCGCGCGACAGGCTGGTCCAGCGTCTCCGCGAGTGCTTGGCACACCCGATCGTCCCAGGTTCGAGTCAGCCGGTATACGTCTCTCTCGAGGTCTTCGAATGGCACCGCGGGAATCGAGCCGTCCAACCAGACGGTGAAGTGAATACGGGCGTCACCTGTCTCACCGAGCGTCAACTGGTAGTCGATCGAGACACCGGCGTAGCGCTCCAGAATGAGGTCCTGAAGCTGTCTACGGAGACTCGCGTCGAACCGATCACGGGGGACAACCACCAGGACCGAGACGTTGCGCTGCAGCACGTCGTCGCGGACGAAAAGGCGCACGTGCTGATGCTCCTCTGCCTCGAGCAGACCCACCAGGCTCTTTCGCAGATCTTCCCGCGTGATGCTGAACAGCTCATCTTTCGGGAATGACTCGAAGATCTGAGTGATCACTTTGTAGTCGTGCGACCCCTCGACAAGGTCCTCTGCTTCGAGGATGCTCTGCAGTTTGCGCCGGAGAATGGGCATCGTCGCCGATTGCGCCATGTACGCCTTCGAGGTGAAGAGGCCGACCAGCCTCGCTTCGCCCTTTGGCGTCCCGTCGGGATGCACCCGGCGAAGCCCGACGTAGTCCATGCGAGAGTCGCGATGAACCGTGGACCGACGATTCGTCTTGGAGATGACGAGCTGGCGTCCGGTCTCGTAGCGGCTGCGGAGATTCGGAGGGAGAGAACCGAGCAGCACCGGCTCTGCAAATCTGCTGTGTGATCCCTCCGAGAGGATTCCGAGTCCCGAGTCTGTGTTCGCGACGATCGCCGGCCCTTCTCCATCGTCGACGATGTCGTACTCGCGGTACCCGAGCAGGATGAAGTTGTCGTCGAGCAGCCAGTCGAGGAACGCGATCGCCTCGTCGACCTCGTCGCGATCGATTGCAGAGCCGTCCTCGAAGGCGTAGTGAGCCATACGCCGCACGGCGAACCGCATCGGTTCATAGTCACGCACGGTCGCTCGGATGTTGCCGATCGCCGACGCGAGTTGCGTCTCGAGCTCGCTTGCTTCGCCGCCCGACAGGGATTCGGCGAGTTCGTAGTGTTGGAGAGATTCGCGGAAGGCGGCGTCCTTCCCTGGGATCACCTCGATCAGGTCACCCGAGGAGTCTCTCGTCGTGCCGACAACGGGGTGGAAGTGACGGACGATCGTATGCCCGAGACGAGTCAGCCGATTGGAGATGGAATCGACGAGGAAGGAAGCGTCATCGGTAACGATCTCGACAACCGATCCCGGGGCTTCATATCCGCATGAACCGATATCCGGGCGGAAGACGCGTACAGCGAATGGCTCTCTCCCGCGTTCGTTCAGAAATCCGAAGGCGCACGTGATCTCGGCCTCGAACTGATCGGCGCTGATCGTGGGCTCTTCGTCCTCGGGCATGCGACGCTTGTACGCACGAGCGAACGCGTCAAGTGCCGCGTCGGACATGGTGTGTGGATCCCCGTTGCTCACGGCGGGCAGGTTACTCGCGCGAGTGGCGCCGCTGCCGGAAGATGGCCCGTTGCGCGAGACAAGCGGGGATCTCGATCTACTCTTCCGATCCGCACCGACGACGGGGAGACCGCGTGGCGAATCCAGCACTCAAC
>JBLWQS010000291.1:0-2492 GCA_048452705.1 Acidimicrobiia bacterium | reverse complement strand
CCGGTGGCGAGAACCGTGAAGAGAACCTTCGCCTGCTCGCTGAGAGCGGATTCGATCTCGTCTTTGCGATCGGTTTCGCATTCGGAGATAGCGTCACAGCGACCGCTCCCGACTTCCCTGAGGCTACTTTCGGAATCATCGACGCCGTCGTCGAAGAGCCGAACGTTGCTTCGCTCGTGTTCGCCGAGCATGAGGGTTCCGCCCTCGTCGGCGCCGCGGCCGCTCTGAAGTCAACGACCGGAACCATCGGGTTCATCGGTGGCGTCAACATCTCGCTCATCAACAAGTTCGAGGCCGGCTACATATTCGGTGCCGAGCAGATCAACCCGGACATCGAGATCCTGGTCCAGTACCTCACCGAGCCGCCGGACTTCTCCGGCTTCGGCGATCCTGCCAAGGGTAAGGAAGCCGGGCTCGCCATGTACGAGCAGGGCGCCGACGTCGTGTACCACGCGGCCGGCGGTTCCGGTGGTGGTCTCTTCGAGGCAGCCAAGGAAGTCTCCGAGGACACTGGCAGCAAGGTGTGGGCGATCGGCGTCGACTCCGACCAGTACAACACCGCGGGTGACGAGGTGAAGGACTACATCCTGACCTCCATGCTCAAGCGTGTCGACGTGGCCGTCTACAAGACGATCACGGACTTTGTTCAGAGCGGACAGGCGTCCGGTGTCAACGTCTTCGACCTCTCTGCCGACGGTGTGGGTTACTCCACGTCCGGCGGATTCGTCGACGACATCGCTGACGAACTCGAAGCGCTTCGCGTGCAGATCATCGCAGGCGACCTCGTTGTTCCTGAAACAGTCGGCTGATCCTTCCGAACAATTGGATATGCTCGGGCCCGAGGCGCTAGCCTCGGGTCCGTTGCATTGAGAGCACGTTCGCGGAGGCGAGGAGCACACCGGTGGCAGAGGAAGCGCTAGCTGTCGAGCTGACGGGCATAACGAAGACGTTTCCCGGTGTCATAGCGAACGAGGACGTCAACCTCGCGGTCGGTGCAGGAGAGATCCACGCCATCGTTGGCGAGAACGGTGCAGGCAAGTCCACGCTCATGAAGATCCTCTACGGGATGCAGAGCCCCGACGAGGGAACGATCCAGGTTCGTGGCAAAGAGGTGCACTTCAAGTCGCCAAAGGAGGCCATCGACGAGGGAATCGGGATGGTCCACCAGCACTTCATGCTCGCCGACAACCTCACGGTGCTCGAGAACATTGTCCTGGGTTCCGAGCCGACGAAAGGCCTACATCTCGATTTCGCTGCGGGTAGCCAGAAGATCACCGAGATCGGCGCCAAGTACGGCATGGATATCGATCCGGGTGCTCTGGTCGAGACGCTCACCGTCGGCGCCCGCCAACGTACCGAGATCGTCAAGGTCCTCTACCGCGGCGCGAAGATCCTCATTCTCGACGAGCCGACCGCGGTCCTCGTACCGCAAGAGGTCGATGAGCTGTTCAACAGCCTTCGCGAGTTCAAAGAAGAAGGCGAGTCCGTCATCTTCATCTCTCACCACCTCGACGAGGTGTTGGAGATCGCCGATACGATCACGGTGATGCGAGGTGGGCGCACTGTGGCGACGGTCGACCCGGGTGACGTCGATGCAAAGCAGCTTGCGGAGTTGATGGTGGGATCGGAGCTGCCGACACCCGAGACAACCGAGTCGACGGTCACCGATGTGGTCGAACTCTCACTCCGCGGGATCGAAGCACTCTCCGATGACGGACGCACCATCCTCGATGACGTCACTTTCGACATCCATCAGGGAGAGATCGTCGGTATCGCAGGTGTCGAGGGCAACGGCCAGGCCGAACTGATCGACGCGATCATGGGGATCCAGGCGGTTTCGGGTGGAAGCGTGCACTTCAAGGATGAAGACATCGTTGACTGGTCAACGAAACGTCGCCGCGAAGATGGGATCGGGATCATCCCGGCCGATCGGCACCGACAAGGACTCCTCCTCCAGTCTCCGCTCTGGGAGAACGCCATGCTCGGGCATCAAACCGTCAAACCGTTCAGCAAGGGGCCCTGGATCGACCGCAAGGGTGCACGGGAGCGCACGACAGCCATCATCGACCGATTCGATGTGAAGACGCCCGGCCCCGATGTCGCAGCGATCGCGCTCTCGGGAGGAAACCAGCAGAAGCTGATCGTCGGCAAGGAAATGATCGCCGATCCGAACGTGCTCATCGCGGCGCACCCGACGCGGGGCATCGACGTTGGAGCTCAGGCGGCCGTCTGGGACGAGCTCCGTGAGGCTAGGAAAGAAGGGCTTGCAGTGTTGCTGATCAGCGCCGACCTCGAGGAGCTGATCGGACTCTCGGATCGGCTGCTCGTCATATTCAGCGGGAGAATCGTTGCGGAACTAGATCCGAAGACGGTCACCCCGGAGGAGTTGGGATCGTACATGACCGGAGTAGGAGTGGAGGCAGCATCATGAACATCAAGAAGATGCTCCTCTCACTGTTGGCGCCTGCCGCTGCTCTCGCGTTCGCTCTGAT
>JBLWQS010000290.1:0-2499 GCA_048452705.1 Acidimicrobiia bacterium | reverse complement strand
CCGCTTCTCCGCGTCCCTTGGCCGCCTCGATCAGGATGGCGAGACGCTCTTTGAGAGCGCCCTGTCCGATGAACTCGTCCATCTTCCTTGGACGGAGACCCGACTCGATCACCTCATCTTCTGGCGTCGTTCCGCCGGTGAGGAGTCCCTCTTCCCTCATCGCTCTCTCCGTTTGCCGAGCGCCTGGAGGGAACGCTTCAGGAGTTCCTCCACGGTCAGATCGGGGGGAAGGTCACGCAGGACACTGCTGATCTCGTCGGGCTGATACCCGAGGCCTTCGAGCGCCGCCCGCACCTCTCCGAGCGGTCCGGAGCTCTGTAGATCGCCGTCGGGAACGTCGAGTTTCGGACGCAGCTCGAGCAGCAGTTTCTGCGCCGATCTCTTACCGATGCCGGGAACCGCGGTGAGGGCTGCAGCATCATCGGTCGCCACGACCCTTCTCAGATCGTCGGCGGTCATCGTCGCGAGGATCGCGAGTCCCACCTTCGGACCTACGCCGGAGACACCCATAAGGAGGCGGAAGAGGTCCCGATCGTCGGCCGTCGTGAATCCGAAGAGGGCCAACTGGTCTTCCCGGACGTGAAGATGGGTGTGCAACACGATCTCCGAGCCGATACCGGGGAGCTCTGCAAACGTTCGCCCCGTTACGGCGATCTCGTAGCCGACACCGCCGACGTCGACCGTCACGGCGTCGGCTCCCGCCGCGACGAATTCGCCTCGGATGCGGCCGATCATGAGACCCTCGCGGCCAGTGAGGCGTGCTGGATGTGGCACAGCGCCACGGCCAGAGCATCCGCCGCGTCGGCCGGCGCGGGAGCCTTCGGGAGTCCAAGGCGCATGGCGACGACTCGCTGCATCTGTTGCTTGTCGGCGACGCCCGAACCGGTGAGCGCCATCTTGACGGCCGACGGTGTGTACTCCGCAGTTTCAAGACCCGCTTCTGAGAGCACGAGGAGGGCGATGCCCGAAGCACGGGCAACCGATATCGCCGTCTGTCGGTTGTTGTTCACGAAGATCTGTTCGATCGCAGCCATCCTCGGCTGATACTCCGCAACGATCTCACGGAGGTCTCGTGCGAGCTCGACGAATCGCTGGCCCAGCGGATGAGATGGCTCAGTGCGAATCACGCCTGCGGCCACTGCTGTCTCTGTTGCCCCGGACTTCTCGATGATCCCGTAGCCGGTGCGGGTCAAACCGGGATCGATACCCAATACGAACATATGTTCTACAGGCTAGCCGACCGCAGTGACAGAACCCAAGATTGTCGGGGTGAGAGCAGACCCAACCGAATCTGGGCGACTCAGATTGTGACCACACGCGGATGAGGACGGTGATAGCGTTGTTCACCAGGCCTGGGGAGACCCGTGCGTCACGTTGCCTACCGCCGCGAGATTCGCCCGTGCACCTGGCCACGCAACAGAGATCGAGAAGGAGAAACGATGAAGAAGTTCGTGCTGCTCACCTACGGGTTCGTGCCACCGACCCCGGAGATCATGGACGCCTGGGGCGAATGGTTCGCATCAATCGGCGACAAGATGGTTGACAGCGGAGGACCGAGCGGCGGCGGAAGAGAGATCACGAAGGCTGGAACCAGAGATCTCGCCCTGGATCTGGATGCTTTCACTGGATACGTGATCATCAATGCCGCCGATCTCGACGAAGCGACGGCGATCGCCGAGGCCTGCCCGATCATCACCGCGATTCGCGTCTACGAAACGATGTCGATGTAGAACCATCCGTTCGGCGTACATCCAGACCGAGGAAACTTCTTGACCACCCGCACGGTGCTGGAGTATTCCTGAGATTCGCTTTGGCGGTTGACTCGTCCTCGTCCGGGTCCCCCGCTATGTTGTGATCGATTCCACCCATGGAGACACGATGCAGACTGGCGACTTCTCGGTTGCCCGCGACGTTGCCGAGTTCATCGAGATCACGGCAATCATCGTCATCGCTGGCGGTGTGGTAGCCGCTGTCATCGGTGCGCTCATCGTTGCTGTTCAGTCGGGTGGGGATGCTGCGTTCGAACGGTTCAAACGGCTGATGGCACGTGGATTGCTCATCGGCCTCGATCTCTTGATCGCGGCAGACATCATCAAGACCGTCACGTTGGAGCCGACACTGGAAAACGTTACGGCGCTTGGTCTGCTCGTTCTGATCCGGACGTTCCTCAGCTGGGCTCTGTCCCTCGAAGTGGAGGGACACTGGCCATGGCAACAGCAAAGATCCGACTGACCCTGATAGCGTCGGATCAGTCTCTCAGAAACGGAGGAGAAGACAATGGGTGACTTCCTGAAAAGCCTTGTCGTATTTGCCGTCGCGTTCGCGTTGTTCACGTTCCCAGCCACCTGGTTGTTGATGCTGTTCTTCGGCAACCTCGGCATGGAATTGTCATACGTGGCAACACTGCCACTCGGCATCCTCACATCTGTTCTCCTCGGCGGTGTGACCAGCAGAAGCTGGTGAGCTAGTGACCGTCTCGGGTCTCATGCGGGTCGCCGG